>JAJISE010000051.1:0-4248 GCA_022848865.1 Candidatus Thermoplasmatota archaeon
TCCTTGTATCCTTCGGAGACCTTCATAGCCTCATCTTCTGTTCCGTACTCCTGACCGTCCCACATGAATTTCCGGCCGTCGAAATAGAGGGAACTCTCGGGCATACGCGACCTTCAATTCAACTGTGGTATTTAGTGCTATGGTTCTCGCCACGGATGGCTCTCATGACCTCCTCAGCTGCCCTTGGGACGGCCCTCTTGACGGGCTCCGAAAGGCCGGCGGAAATCTCCTTTGGAATGCTCTCCACCTGACAGGACACCAACACGACATCGACCCCTGCATGCTCCTTGAGCTCCTTCAGGAGATTCGACGTGGGCACCTGGTGCATCGAGAAGTCATCGGTCTTCTCCACAGGAAGATACTCTGCCTCCGTCCGAAAGACCTCCCCTGGCTCTCTCCCGACATCCATGGAATCAACTACTATGATCCGCTCGGGCTTCTTCTCCCCAAGAAGTACCGTGAAGAGGAGATCCCTCACGCCCGTCCCCATGTCTTCAGCATACACATCCTCAGGGATCTCGAAGTCTGCCTTGAGGTGGTCGATGACCGCTGGGCCAAATCCATCATCCCCGAATAGGATGTTCCCGCAGCCGAGCACGAAGACCCTCTTCCCATACCACTCAGGTTCCGTTTCCACGGGAAGATGATTCGGCTCCTACTAGATTACACTTTTCCGAACATGCCGTCGGTCATCAATCGATTCCTGAGGGCCCGGCGCGGAACAGTCGATGCTCTATGGTGGGAAACATGATTCGTTGATCCCCTACCGCATATCGTCACCTACCTACAGAAAGAGAGCGTTTCGGGTTCGAAATCCCCTTGTGTCGCATTAGCTATTTATACGAAAAGGCGCATAGCGGAAATTCCTAGGATTCGAGGACCGGGGGTAGAAATATGCTGAAAATTGCCGAAGAATGGTTTGCGATTTGTGGCGGATGTGAGGTGACGATTCTAGACATAGGCGAGCCTCTGCTGGACATACTGGAGCAGGTAGAGTTCGTCCACATCCCTGTCCTTATGGACCACAAGTACTACGGACAAGAGGGAGAGAAGGACAAGCTCGAGATACCGGAGGCCGATGTCGGACTCATATCTGGAAGTGTGAGGACCGAGGAGCACAAGGAGATCTTGCAGGAGATGCGGAACAAGTGCAAGACATTGATTGCGCTGGGCACGTGTGCAGCGTTCGGCGGTATTCCTGCACTCTCGAACATGTATCCACTGGAAGAGACCTATGATACGATCTTCAGAGAGACCAAGACCACGGAGCCGGCAGACACTCCCAATCAGGGCATTCCTCCGTTGACGGATAGAGTGTATGCGCTGAGCGAGCTCGTGAAGATCGATCTCATGCTACCAGGCTGTCCGACAACACCCGAGATGGTGGCAGAGGCGCTGACAGCGCTACTGGAGGGCAAGCCCTACGCGTTGCCAGAGAAGAGCGTCTGTGATACATGCCCGCTGATTAGGGAGAAGAAGGCGGTGACCACGCTGAAGAGGCCATTGGAGGCTGTCGAGTTCACACCAGGTCAGCCGCTGGACACCGTTCGATGCTTCATGGAGCAGGGCTACCTGTGCCAGGGACCGGCCACGAGGGCCGGCTGTGTCGGATCTTCGGACGCCCCCCGATGCATAAAGGCATACACTACGTGCAGGGGATGCTTCGGTCCCATGTCGGAGAAGGCCAATCCCATGGTTGACATGATGGGCGCGCTTTCGAGCATTGGGCTGAATCCGAGAGAGATCGAGGATCGCGCTGCGACCTTCAACCGCTTTGCGGGGGCGCAGGGTCGCTTGAGAGTACTACCAAAGAGGAGGTGAGGAGATGGGAAAGACAATAACAATTCAACCTGTAACGAGAATCGAGGGACACGCGAAGATAACTGTTCAGCTGGACGACGCAGGAAACGTCGCCGACAGCCTGGTGCAGGTCGTGGAGACACGCGGCTTTGAGAAGTTCTGCGTCGGACGGCCTGTCGAGGAGATGCCAAGAATCACTACTCGAATATGTGGTGTGTGCCCGTGGTCACACCACCTCGCGTCGGCAAAGACAACGGATGGCATATTCGGTGTCGAGATCCCCAGCGCCGGTAAGAAGCTGAGGGACCTGTGCAACAGCACCGCATTCTGCGAGGAGCACATACTTCATTTCTATTTCCTCGCGGCTCCGGACTTCGTCATGGGACCGGATGCAGATTACTCAGTGCGAAATGTCATAGGCATCGCCAAGGCCAATCCGGACCTCGGTAGGAAGGTAGTCAGAGTGCGACACCTCGCAGGCAAGATGCTGGAGGTTCTGGCGGGAAAGCCCATTCACCCCACAGCGGCAGTTCCTGGCGGTTTCAGCAAGCCTCTGCTCGAGGGCGAGAAGGAAGACCTCAAGAAGATGGCGGAGGAAGTCCTCGACCTGGCCAAGTTCTCGATCAAGTTCGCGAAGGAAGACCTCTTCCCGAAGTACCTCGACGCTGTCAATACCCTGGGCGTCATCAAGACCGGATTCCTCGGAACTGTTACCGATGACGGGACGATGGACCTGTACGATGGCAAGCTCAGGATGATGCAGCCGGACGGTAGCTTCGAGGACTTCGCGTATGACGAGTACAAGGACTACATATCCGAGCACGTTGAACCATGGACCTACCTGAAGTTCCCGTACATGAAGAAGGCAGGGAAGCTCGACATGGACCTGGACAACCCGGTCGGCGTGTACAGGACGAACACGCTTGCGAGGATTAACGTGGTGGACAGGATCTCGACACCGCTCGCACAGGCAGAGCTCGAGTACTTCCGGAATGAGTTCGGGAGGCCCGCCCAGCAGACACTGCTGTACAACTGGGCACGGCTCATTGAGCTTCTCTACAATGCGGAGCACATCGTCGACCTGTTGAACGATCCGGAGATCACAAGCACGGACACGAGGGTGAAGGTCGAACCGAGGGCAGCGAAAGCAATCGGCTGTGTGGAAGCACCCCGAGGAACGCTCATCCATGAATACGAGACAGATGAGAAGGGCTTGATCACGGATGTCAACCTTGTCGTGGGAACGACGCACAACAACGCCCCGATCAACATGTCCGTGAAGAGGACGGCGATAGACCTCATCAAGGATGGCAAGTATGACCAGGGGATTCTCAACAGGCTTGAGATGGCGATCAGAGCCTACGACCCGTGCTTGAGCTGCTCCACTCACAACCTCGACGGGACGATCCCGGTGAAGCTGCTGATCTACGATTGCGAGGGCAAGCTGATAAAGACGCTCACGAGCTGATTCATCCCATCTTGTAGGGACTCGGTCCCAGGGCCTTTATCGTCTCCACCATCTCACTCATGACTCTGGCGAACTTGTCGCCCTCGGAAGCGGATATCCACTCCAGGCGGAATCGCTCCGGTTCTAGACCGAAATCCTCGAGCATCAGCTCGATTGCATCGGCCCGCTTCTCGGTAACGATATTACCCTCAAGATAGTGGCAGTCGCCTATGTGGCACCCGCAGATGATGATCCCGTCCGCGCCTTTCGTCAGCGCATCCATGACGAGATTCGGGTGCACCATACCTGAGCACATCGTCCTTATCACGCGAATGTTGGGCGGGTATTGGAATCGGCTGACGCCCGCTAGGTCGGCACCCGCGTAGGAGCACCAGTTGCAGCAGAAGGCGATAATGAGCGGTTCGAACTCCTCTTCCTCCATCTCAGGCCACCTCCAACGCAGCTTCGATCATCGCATTGATCTGATCGAGAGTGAATCCGCGAACGAAGATCCCTGCCTTCGGACAAGTGGCCTGGCACACGCCGCAGCCCTTGCAGGCCGTTTCATCGACATCCACGGTCTTCTTCACCGTTCCGTCGCTCATGTACTCGATGAGGGTTATCGCGTCGTAAGGGCACGGGTCCACACAGTAGGCGCACCCGTCGCATTTCGCATCGATGACGCATGACTTCGTCGCCTCGAGCTCCAATTCCTCCTGCGCAAGGATCGTCGTGGCCCTTGAGACCGCCGCGTTCGCCTGGGCAAGGCACTCCTCGACGAACTTCGGTGAATGGGCCAGGCCGCACAGGAACACGCCCTCTGTGGCGAAGTCCACGGGTCTGAGCTTCATATGTGCTTCAAGGAAGAACTTGTCCTTGGTGAGCGGTATCTTCAGGAATGTGGACAAATCCTCATTGTCTGCGTTGGGCAGTGTCGCGACCGCCAGCATGACCACGTCGGGGCTGACGACTATCTCCTCGTCCAAGAAGGGGTCCTTCGC
>JAJISE010000051.1:4319-13190 GCA_022848865.1 Candidatus Thermoplasmatota archaeon
CTCCTTTCTCGGCAGCCTCTCGGTAGTAGTTCTCCCTAAATCCGTACGTCCTCATGTCTCTGTGGAAGACGTAGACATTGGCATCGGGCATCATCTCCTTTGTCTTCAGCGCGTTCTTGATGGTCTCCGTGCAGCATATGCGGCTGCAGTAGGGCCTTTCCTCTTTGCGTGAGCCGACACATTGTATCATGGCTACGCTCTTCGTGCCCTCCTTCAAGCCCCCGTTCGCGAGCACGTCCTCATATTCGAGCTGCGTGACAACCCGCGGGTCCTCTCCGTAGAGGTACTCATCGGGCTTCAACTCGATTCCTCCGGTCGCGACGAGAACTACACCGTGCCTGATCTGCTTCTCTTCACCCTCGTGCTCCAGCGTTGTCATGAAGCTACCTATGAACCCTTCGATGTCTTTGATCTTGGCTCCCGTGTAGACGTGAACCCGTTCGTTGCTCTTCACCTTGTCAATCAGCTTATTCATCCTGGCCTGCACATCCTCTCCCGAGAGAGCGAAGTGTATCCTTCGGGTCATCCCTCCCAGCTCGTCCTTCTTCTCCACGAGATATGCGTCGAACCCTTGGTCTGCGATTCCCAGGGCGGCAGTCATCCCCGCGATGCCACCACCGATGATGAGAGCCGACTTCGCGATGGATATCTTGATCGGAGGGATGGGCTCGAGGAGCGCCGCCTTGGCGACGGCCATCCTCACGAGGTCCTTCGCCTTCTGTGTTGCCTTTTCCGGCTCCTTCGAATGCACCCAGGAGCAGTGCTCGCGGATGTTCGCCATCTCGAAGAGGTACGGATTCAGCCCGCCATCTCTGATCGTGTTCATGAAGAGAGGAGCGTGCGTTCTCGGAGTGCAGGAAGCGACGATTACTCTATTGAGGTTGTGCTCCTTTATCGTCTCCACTATCTTGCTCTGAGTGTCCTGAGAGCACGTGTATATATTGTCTTCTGCGTAAACGACATTCGGAAGGGTCTTCGCATACTCGACAACTGCGGGCACGTCAACAACGCCCCCGATGTTGATTCCACAATGGCAGATGAACGCACCGATCCTGGAATCCTCATCGCTGATGTCCTTCTCTGGCGGGAACTCCCTTATCTCAACGAGCTTGTTCCTCTCCGTCGAGATGTGGCTGGATGCCATGGCCGCGGCACCGCTCGCCTGAGCGACGCTGTCCGGGATGTCCTTCGGGGAGCTGAACGCCCCGCAGACGTATATGCCCGGCTCTGATGTGGACAAGGGGTCGAAGATGTTCGTCTCGCAAAAGCTGTGGGCGTTTAGATCTATCCCGAGGACCTGCTTCAGTTTGTCGGTGTCCACGGGCGCTTCCGTACCGACAGAGAGAACGACAATATCGAATTCCTCGGTCTTGAGGTCTGCTCCGTCCACGTATGTCATAAAAAGATTGTGAGTCACCGGGTCTTCCTCAACCGAGGATATCCTGTTGCCTCTCGTGAACCTGATTCCATGCTCTTCCTCGGCTCGAGAGTAGTACGCATCGAACTCCTTCCCGTAGGCCCGCATGTCCATGAAGAAGATGTGCGCCTCCAGCCCGGGAGTGTGCTCCTTGGCTATTATGGCCTCCTTTATGCTGAACATGCAGCAGACCGAGGAGCAATAGGTGTTGCCAGTCTGCTTGTCCCTAGAACCGACACACTGTATGAAGGCAATGTTCCTCGGGACCTCTCCATCAGATGGCCTCAGAACCATTCCCGCGTGAGGACCAGTAGCGCTCAGCATTCTCTCGAGCTCCAGGGAGGAGAGGACGTTCGGGTACACGCCATAGCCGTACTGAGGTTTCCTGGCGAGGTCGAACAGGTCGAATCCAGGAGCCACAACGATGGAGCCCACCTCGATGTCCATCATGTGCTCCTCCTGGTCGTAGATGATTGCCTCAGCTTCGCACTGTCCCTCGCAGATCCCGCAGCCTATGCAGTGCTCCAGGTCGATCGATACAACGGCCGGAACTGCCTGCGGATACTTGACATAGATGGCCTTGCGAGTCACCAGGCCCACGTTGTACTCATCTGGGACCTCCACCGGGCAGAAATTCGTACACAGGCCGCAACCTGTGCACTTGGTCTCGTCCACCTTCCTTGCCGTCTTCTTTATGGTCACGAGGAAGTTCCCGGGCGAACCTTGGACAGCTTCCAGACTTGCACCAGTCAGCAGCTCTATGTTGTGGTGTCGTCCGGTCTCGACAAGCTTGGGCGCCATGATGCACATGGCACAATCATTCGTGGGGAACGTCTTATCCAGCTGGGACATCGCTCCTCCGATGTTCGGTGACTTGTCGAGCAGATACACCTTGTAGCCGCTATCCGCAAGGTCAAGGGAAGCCTGCATACCTGCGATCCCGCCTCCGACGACCAATACTGCACCAACTTTGTCTACCATTGGAATCACACCTCAAATCCTTGTGAAATGTACAGAGGGGACCGCCCCTCGATTCGGTCAAGTTTGATCAGGTCGCGTCTCCTGAGATTGGCTATCTCATCTAGAACCCTGTCTGGGGGGATGTTCGTAGCCTCTGAGATCGCCCTCACTGAAAGAGGTTCTCTCCTCGTCTTCCAAAGAATCACTGCTCTGTCGAACTCTACGGTAAGAGCGTCGTACAGGATCTTGTCCAGCTCCTCCTCGTCGAGCTTCTTGCCGTAGACGTTCCCTTTTTCGAGGAATTCCACCTGCTTGTTCACGAGCGCCCTAAGCCGGAAGTCCTCCAATACGTTCTTCGCGATGAAGAGGTTCTCCATCTTCGCCATGTCTGGACTGTCTCCGACAACAGGATTCGGTCCAATCTCCTGTATGAGTTCAGCGAAGTCCTTCATGATGCCCGCGAACCTAGCGCCCTCCGAGGCGGAAACCCACTCGAGCCTGAATCTCTGACGGCTCATCCCCACCTTTTCGAGGAGCTTGCGGACTAGTTTCATCCTTTTTTCAGTGTAGTGGTTGCCCGTTATGTAGTGACAGTCGCCTATGTGGCATCCGCCAACGAAGACACCGTCGGCGCCTTGGAGGAACATCTCCATGATGATCGACGGGTCCACCCTGGCCGAACACATCACGCGCACGACCCTGACGTTCGTCGGGTACTGGAACCTGCTCACACCTGCCAGATCGGCACCCGCATAGGAGCACCAGTTGCACAGAAAACCAACAATCTTGGGTTCGAAGTCTGCCATTCACATCACTCCGTTTGGACTACTCGGGACATTATTCCCCTTACACAAACGGAGAAGTCGCACTGGTCAGTGAGCTTCTTCTCGCAAGTGTGGCACCCGAGTGTGAGGATAAGCTGTCGTACGATCTTCCGCCTGGTGTCCGCCTCGATATGTGGAAGACCCGTTTCCGCATCCTTGATGGATTCCTCCTGAAGACGAGCCCACCTTGGCAGAGTGGATATATGCCTACCATAGATCCACGCGTTCCTCATGTCGTCGACCGGTTGCCTGGCATCTTCCTCAGAGCTCAAACAGGCACCTCCCTGAGGCTTGAGATCCCCTCAATGGTCAGCTGCTCGTCGGTATAATTACTCATTGTTATCGCCTTCATGGGACAAGAGGCTCCGCATGTGCCGCAACCCTTGCATGCCGCGGGAATGACCTCGGCCTTGAGGCCCTTGTCTCCTCTCTTCACGACTATGGCCTTGTAGGGACACACAGATTCACATATACCGCACCCGATGCACCTGTCCACGTCAATCTGTGGCGTCAGGACCTCCGCCTGGACGTATCCCTTTTTCATGAGAGACCCGGCCCGGGACGCAGTAGCTAGACCTTGGAGGACGCTCTCCGTGATATCCGCTGGTCCCTTTGCCGTGCCGCAGATGAATATCCCATCCGTTGCGAAGTCCACGGGTCTGAGTTTCACATGAGCCTCCAAGAAGAAGCCCGAGGGGCCCAGTGGAACCTTGAGCATCTGCGATATGTCCTTTGCATCTTCTTGTGGAACGAGTGGTGTCGAGAGAACCACCATATCCACGGCCAGCTTCCTCTCCACCTTGAGGGTTTCGTGGTAGTATGTGACTATGAGCTGGTCCCCTTCTCTCGTGACGGTTGGAGGCCTCTCGTACCTGTAGCGAATGAACCTGACTCCGCTCTCCCTTGCTCTGTTGTAGTATAGCTCGTGCTCTACACCGTAGGTCGTCATCGTTCTATTGAAGACGTACACCTCGACTTGGTGGGCTATCCTTCTCTCCTCGGTGGAACGAGGAGCTCCATCAGGTCTTCGTCGCCTCCGCCGTCGTCTCTGCATGACCTCTTCCGGTGCGTGCAGCTCAACCGGGACGCTTTCTACATCTTCGAGCTTGCCGAGCATCTCGTTGTAGTTCTCCACGATGTTGAGGGCGTTCTTGGTCGCAACATTGCAGCAGATCCGCGAGCAATAGCTGACCTTCTGGCCTCGGCTGCCAACACATTGTATGAAGGCGATTGATCTGACCTTCGGCGGTAGCTTCTTCACGCGGCACATTATCTCGAATTCCGTAAGGGTGACAACATTGTCGTACATCCCGTACCCGAACAGGCCATCTGGAATGTATTCGAGCGCGCCGGTCGCCACTATTACCGAGCCGACCTTCACGTTCTTGTCCTCGCCGTTGACATTGATCGTCACGTCGAAGTCGCCAACATAGCCATCTACATTCTTGACTTCGGAGGAGAGGAGAACCTCGATGTTCTCGTTGCTTGCCACGTCATCTATCAATGGCTGTATCGTCTCCATTGTGTCGCCCCCGCCCAGGTATAGGTTATTAAGAAGTCTCACGAACCCACCCAGTTTATCTTCCCTCTCCACTAGGTAGACCGGGAATCCCTGATTCGCGATGGACTTAGCTGCATTCATGCCGGAAACACCGCCCCCTATCACGAGGGCCTTTGGCTCTACCGGATTCTTCAGCTCCTCGAAGGGCTCCAGCAGCTTGACTCGGGCCACGCCCATCCTGACCAGTTCCCTTGCCTTCTCCGTGGCCTTTTCGGGCTCCTTCATGTGGACCCAGGAGCAGTGCTCTCTGATGTTTACAAACGTGAAGAGGTACTTGTTAAGGCCAGCCTCCTCGCAGGTGGACTGGAAGAGCGGGGCGTGCGTCCTAGGTGTGCATGAGGCCACAACGACCCTGTTGAGGTTGTGTTCCTTGATGCCGTTCTGGATGGCCTTGAGACCATCGTCTGCGCACGTATACAGGTTGTCCTCAGCGTAGACGACACCAGGCAGAGTCCTTGCATACTCGGCCACGGAAGGAACGTCCACAACGCCTCCTATGTTGGAACCGCAGTGGCATACGAAGACACCCACTCTTCTCTCCGTGGGCAAGTCGACAGTCTGCTCCTCAGGGCTCTTCTCTTCCGCCTCCTCATCTTCGGTGGCTTCCTCAGTTTCTTTGGCTTCCTCATTTGGGGCTTCCTCATTCACGTAATCGCCTCCTTGACCGTCTCGGTAGCTTTGGGCTTTTCTCCAGCAGTTTCTGACGCTCTGGCCGCAGCGCCCGATCCTTGGGCGACCGCTTCAGGGATATCCACTGGGGACTGGCAGTAGCCAGCCACGAATATCCCGTCGACTTTCGTGTCAAGGGGCTTGAGGATTCTGTCGGCGACGTCAAAGAAATGGTATACATCAGTGTCGACCCCCAGTATCTTGGCGAGTTCGGGTGCATCTTCTCTTGGGATCAGACACGTAGCGAGGACGACCGTTTCGAATTCCTTGGTGGCCCGTTTTCCTTCCACGTCGTAGGCGACTATGAGGTTGCCGCTCTCGGTCTCTCCTTCGACGGTCGCATCAGAGTTGACGTACTCTACATCGTAGTCCGTCTTCGCTCTTTCCACATACTCGTAGAAGCCCTTGCCGAAGGCTCTCAGGTCCTTGTAGAATACCGTGCACTTGATGTCACCGTGCTCCTTCATAAGCATCGATTCCTTCGTGGCATACATGCAGCACACGCTGCAGCAGTAGGGATGGCCAACTTGCGCATTTCTCGCACCCACGCACTGGATGAAGGCAACGGTCTTGGGCTCCTTCTCATCGCTCCTTCTCTGGATATGCCCCTTTGTGGGACCTGATGCGTTCATCAATCTCTCGAATTCCAGTGAAGTGTACACGTTCGGGAACTTCCCGTAGCCATATTCCGCCGCCTCTGTTGGATCCCATACATCATAACCGGTTGCGACTATGATGGCTCCGACCTCGATCTCGAGCAACTGGTCGTTCATTTCGAAGTCGATTGCTCCCGCGTCACAGAACTTCTCACACGCCTTGCACTTCCCCGTGTCGAAGTACATGCAGTTCTCCCTGTCGATTGTGTGGGTTGGCGGTACCGCCTGCAGAAAAGGCCTGTAGATCGCCTTTCTCACATCAAGGCCCATCTCGAACTCGTTGGGGACCTTCTTAGGGCATTTCTCTGAGCATTTCCCGCAGCCGGTGCAGATGTTCTCATCCACATATCTTGACTTCTTCAGCACAACGATCGTGAAGTTGCCAGCGCTCCCGGTCACCTCTTGGACCTCGGAGTAGGTCATGACGTTGATGTTAGGATGGCCATAGCACTCTGCCATTTTGGGCGCGAGTATGCAAATCGAGCAGTCGTTCGTAGGGAATGTCTTGTCGAGTTGAGCCATCCTCCCGCCTAGACTGGGTGTCTTCTCCACGAGATGGACCAGCATTCCTCTTTCTGCCAGGTCGAGGGATGCCTGGATTCCAGCAACCCCGCCGCCGATAACAAGCACGTTTTCGGGCATACTTTCTCCTCCTTAGTCAGTACCGTATCATTTCTTCGACTCTACCGTTTTCTTGGCCTTCTTATCGATCTTTTCGTCCCTGGGTCTTTGGACCGCGATCGTCTTTATCGTGAAAGGAGCCTTCTTGGGCCCCCTTTCTCTCACGAACCTCGGGCAATCCGGATAAGTACAGGGTTCGCACTGTCTCTCAGTGCAGGCCAGCTCGATGAGCAGGTATCTCTTAGTCGAATCCTCTTCTTTGCTCAGGTTTCTCATCCTCCTTTGTTGCTTCTTCTTCCTGCGCATCGGGGATTTGCAGTTTCCCTCGAAGGGCCATATCCACGAGCACAGTGAAATCCATTATCGGTATGTTGATTAAGTCATTATCGATGGGAGTCTCATCCCTGGTGGAGCAGTCCAGATGGATTCGACACTTCGCGCAAGGGGTAATCAACACATCGGCTCCCGTTCTCTTTGCGTCCTGCATCTTTTCCATCTGCATCACTTTGGAAGTGCTAGAGCAACTCATGAAACCGGAAACGCCGCAGCAGGTGGCAGCGTCCCTGTTCTTCTCGAGCTCAACGAGCTCGACGGAGGGGATCTCGGTAAGTACTTTCCTCGGTTCATCGTAGAGCCCCAGATGTCGTCCAAGCCTGCATGAATCGTGAAACGTCGTCGAGATGCTGACGTTCTCAGGGAAAACCAACTTTCCTTCTTCGATCGCCCTCGCGAGGAACTCCGATATGTGAGTCATCTCGAAGTCGAAATCGCCGAGGAAGTCCTGATAGTCGAGGTCGAACGTTCTCATACACTCAGGACAGGGGAAGACAACCGTCTTGGCGCCTGAGTCCTTGATTACCTGGACATTGTGATTCATCAGCTTGATGAAGCTCTTCTCGTCCCCAGCCCAGTTGAGGTCGTGCCCGCAGCATTTCTCGTTTGGGGAGACGACCGGTTCGATTCCCATACGGTTCATTATTCGGACAGCGCTTCGTGCTGTCTCGACGAGATCGAGGTTCCTGCCCTCGAAGATCGCGTCCAGCTGGGGAAGGCAGCCGACGAAGAGAAAGACATCTCCCTTGTCCGCCACCTTCAGCTCGTCCGTTATCCAATCCAGCCGCTTCTGAGGAAGGTCGGAGTTGGCCATGATCCTCATCATCGCGTGCAGTAATCCCCCCTGGGAGCAGTCAGGCTCGTGTCCCTCTCTCGACGCCTCACCGCGCATCCCCCTGATGAATCCGGAGTAATCGACTTCGTATGGACACATGTTATTGCAGATCTCGCACGTGTTGCAGACCCAGATATCGCCATCCTTCGAAAGGTCCATTTCTTCCCCCGCAAGAGCCTTCACAACGACCAGCCTCGGGGCGAACTCAGGGTTGAATCTTGTCACAGGACAGACCGTGGTGCATTTCCCGCACTCAACGCAGTCATGGGCGCCCATATCGGATATCAGCCTCTTCACGTTCTCCTTGTCCATCCTGATTATCCTCCCCCGGTCTCGCTTCCCTTCAGCGGATTCGGTCCCAGGTTCGTGATGTGATCCGTGAACTCCTCCATGACCTGAGCGAACTTTGTCCCTTCCGAGGCTGCTATCCATTCGAGCCTGACCCTCTCTGAGCCGATCCCGATCTGGTCGAGTAGCTTCGAAAGCCTTTCGATTCTTTCCTTTGCCTTCACGTTCCCAGATATGTAGTGGCAGTCGCCTATCTCGCAGCCTGTAATGAGGACGCCGTCAGCGCCCAGCTCCAAGGCCCTTAGAATGAAATACGGATCGACACGCCCGGAGCACATGACACGAAGGACTTTGACATTGACCGGATACTGCAACCTGGAAACACCTGCCAGGTCCGCGCCAGCGTAGGAACACCAGTTGCAGCAGAAGACGAGGATGGAGGGCTGGAATTCCTCCTCTATTGCGGGTGCCATTGCCTCGGTCATGTTTCGGTTACCTCCTCGACTGCCGTAGCTTCTCTCTTCGCAGGCGGTGTCTT
This sequence comes from Candidatus Thermoplasmatota archaeon, assembly GCA_022848865.1. Classification (NCBI taxonomy): domain Archaea; kingdom Methanobacteriati; phylum Thermoplasmatota; species Thermoplasmatota archaeon. The sequence continues at coordinate 13,022 of JAJISE010000051.1, forward strand.
GGCCTCGGAGAAGCACGATTCCACCATGGAAAGGACTTGGTCGGTTCTGAAGTTCAGCATGGTTATTGCCTTGTTGCAGCAGCTCACCGAGCACGAGCCGCAACCTTTGCAAAGGGCCCCGTCGATGTGCGAAACCTGTCTGCCATTCTCAAGCATGATCAACCTCGGC
>JAJISE010000052.1 GCA_022848865.1 Candidatus Thermoplasmatota archaeon
TCGTCAATCCCAGCCCGTTGGTGACCCCATTGGTGAGTCCAGATCTGAAGGACCTCAGGCCATTGACGACCCCGTTCGTCAGGCCGTTGACCCTGCCGAGTCCGTTGACCAGGCCGTTCGTCAGGCCGTTTACTCTCCCTACTCCATTGACAAGGCCGTTCGTTAGGCCATTCACTCTTCCCCTGAGACCGTTCACGAGTCCATTCGTGCGTCCCCTACCATTCGTCAGGCCATTCGTGCGTCCTCGACCGTTTGTGAGCCCATTTGTCCTTCCTCTGCCGTTCGTGAGCCCGTTCGTTCGCCCACGTCCCTTTCCATTGGTCAATCCGTTGGTTCGTCCGGGCCCCCTGCCGACGCTCTTCCTGGCCAGGCCGTTCGTTAGGCCTACGCGGGCAGATGGCGCGGGTTCCTTCTCCCGAGATGTTTCGGCCTCTGGAGCTATTCTGGGCCTTCTCGACTTCAGCTCGGCTATCTCCCGTCTCAACATCTCTCTCTTGTCAGCCTCTGCGGGCTTCGGGACTTCGATATCGGCCGGCTCTGCAATGGGCTCAGGTACCCCAATCAGGGACGTGTCGAATCGGGCACCGCAGTTCTCGCACTCGGTAGCATCTTCGGAGACGGATTGTCCACACATGGGACACTCGTACAGCTGTTCTCTCGCAGCCTCTTCTCTCACAACGTCTTCCTTGTCATATGACAAGGCCATCTCACGGCACTTGATCGCACTCTCCCTGTCGCCCATTCGAGCGTGCACCTTCGCCTTGAGTATCCAGACACCCGGATAGCGGGGGTCCAGGTCCGTGAGCCCGTTGAGGGCCTCTATCGCACGTTCATGGTTACCGATCTTCTCGTAAGTGGCACCCTTGACAAAGAGAGCGTCCGCGTCCTCTGGGTTCCGGTCCAGCTTCACGCTGCAAACTCTCATTATGCGGTTGATGTCCATCCCGCCGATGTCTGCCGTTGACTCATTCATACCGCAGTTGTCACAGAACTTCTTCCCGCTCGGAATGGTCTCCGAGCAATAGGAGCACTCTCTGCCGGGTTCTTCTGGTTCCGGCGGTGCTACGTCTACGGGCTTCTTCGCGCCCTTCGTGGAGTAGACGAGCGCTTGCTTGTAGCATTCCGTCGCCTCATCTGTCCTGCCAAGCTCCTTGAGGGTATTCGCCTTGGAGGCCCACGCTCCAACGTGGGATGGATCTGAGTTCAGAATCTTGTTGAAGCATTTGAGAGCTCTCTCAGGCTCACCCTGGAGGAGCAGTCTTGTACCGAGGTCAAACCAAAGCTGCGGGCTCTCCGTCTCGGGGACATCCTCGGTCTTCTCAGGAGCCTCCTTCGCTTCCTGCTCCTTGGCATCATCTCCGATTCCGGAATCGCTGACAGCTAGAGGAACATAATTCGAGTCCACTCTGGTGTTCTTCATCGAGAGCGCGCCGACCTTCCTCACTATTCGGTCCCCTTCCCGGGTGCGTTCGATGTCGATGACCCCGTCAAAGGGCTGGAGCAGCGTGGAAAGCGTGACGCCATCGTGCATCTCCTTCTCGACCAGGAACAGGGACGTGAAGCCCATCTTCTCAAGCTTCGCCTTCGTGCTCTGAGCAAACCCGTAGACCTTCTGGATGTCGTACTCGTTCAGAGCGGGGGAGAGTATCTCCACGACGGCCCTCTTCTCCGTGCTCTCGTCCAGGTCGGCAATGGCCCGACTGAACGCGATCCCGACGTTTATCAGGTCAATGGAGCACCTGAGAACGCCGCCGTCTTCCTCTATGTCGATGATGGCCTTCTCCTTGTGGGAGTACCAGTCTATGATCCTCAGCAGCCGCTTCTTCATGAGGTCCTCGGCGTCGATGCCAACCGCCAGCATTCCCCGCTTGAACTCCTCTGGCGAGACCGAGGACAGAGTGACGATGACCGCTTCGCCCTTCAGGATCCCCTCCTTCAGGAAGCTCAGCGCGAGGTCGTACTTCTCGTTCCCCGATGGCCCTTGCACTGCAACCGACGTCTTTCGTGGAATTCCTCCCTCGATGAGGGAATCAATGACCTTGATGCCTATTCTGGCTCTCTCGACCATCCTACACCACCTTCTCCCCGGACATGACCTCGATTCCTCTCGGAGTGATGAGGAAGGGATGCTTCGCGGTGTCGTGCTTCGTGAACCTCATCTTCCTGACCGTCAGGGTCCGGCGAAGCTCTCCTCTCACATCCTCCAGTCCCAGGACTATGAAGGAATCCGCCACGAACTGCTCCACCCCGAACCTCGTGAGGCCCTGATCCTCCAGCGACTCCGTGATGAGAATGGTCGTCAAATCCTGCTGTCGCAGGTAGCGTGAGAAAATGAACAGCTCCTCTCTGAACTCCTCCACGTTTCGGTAGTGCAGGTTGACGATTGGAAGGGAGTCCAGGACGAGCCTCTTGGGTTTCATTTTCGGGATGAAGCTCTCGAGGAAGTCCATGATCTCCCTGAAGGAGACGACTCCCCGGTCCTGCTCGGTCCTCATCTCGCCCAGATCGATGAGGAAGAGCCTTCCTTCATCCTCAGGCCCATCCAGGTGCATCTCGAAGTGCCTCATGGCGCGGATGATGTTCTCGCGGTTCTCCTCCAGAACGAGGTAGAGGCCCGCGTCGCCGTTGTCCCTCGCGCCGTTGAAGAAGAACTGGGTCGCGAGCAGCGTCTTCCCGCTTCCCGCCGGACCAGAGACCAAGTTGACACTGTTCGTGGGGAATCCGCCCCTCGAAAGGACATCCAGTCCCGCGATGCCAGTCTTGACCCTAGACTCGTTTCCTGTCATACACAGCGTCCTCTGGAAAGACATCCAACAGCCCATACTCCGTCGCCAGGCTCGAAGCCTCCTTTGGCGGCGCCCTCAGAGCCAGCTGGAAGATCCTATTGGCCGTGGTTGGTCCAACTCCTTCGCTGCACAGCCCAAGAACCCTCTCGAAGACGGCGGTGAACGCCCTCTTGAGACCGATCAGATCACACTGGAGCTCACCGCTTTCGATGGCTTCCCTCAGTCTTCTGAATGTCGAGGCGTGTCCTCCCTTGATGTCGATGTACGCAACGATGTCTGAGATATCCTTCTCAGTAGAATCCTGAAGCTCAGAGAGCGCCTCTTCCGCAGCGGGGTTTATGATCGCCCACCCGATCTTCTCGGTCTTCTTGATCATCCCGAAGAGGACCGATGAGTAGAACTCGCACACGGGGACGAGGTCATCGTCCTGGCTGTCCCGTATGTCGATGTCCAGGGATATCCTCGGGCTCCTGAGCCTGTATTCATGAGCCTTCCTCGTCCTGCAGTCCCTGGTTCGTCTGTCGAGTATGCCGACCTCGTGCAGCTTTGTCAAGTACTTCGAGGCAGTCGTCGTGTGTATCTCGAGCTCGGACGCTACGTCGCTGGCGATGGACCAGCCCTTCGTATGGAGCAGCTTGAGTATGGGCAGTCCGTGCCCTCCTGCAAGTATGTCCACAGTCTCTTTGAAATGCTCTCTCTTCATGTCGGCCCCGCTAAATTCTAATCTCGTTAGAGTGGCTTCTGAACGCTCTAAGAGGAATAGAATCTTGACATATATGTAGACTGACTGATAATTATCACCGGTGATAATCCACTTCCCCACATAGCCATGGACAAGCACGACTCGGTGGGCCAACAACCAGTGGCCATCACCTGATTGACAAAGGGTTAAATCGAAATCCTCCTATCCATGATGTGTGAGCGTAAGGCAGATATGGAAGACCGAGACCGAGGAACGACTGGACCACATCCATCTTTTGGCGGGGGAAAGAGGGATACTCATCTCCAGCGGTTCGAAGGTGGTGTTTCTCGATGAGGCTGGGCTGAAGAGATGGACCGTTTCCCTGAAGGGGAGGGTGGTCGGTTTCGGCTTCTCCCCGCAAGAAAACACGTGCTTGATCGCATATGAGAACGGCATGCGCTTGGTGAACCGTATAGGAGTCACGATGAAGGAAACTCCCTTGCCATCCTCACCCGTGGATTTCGCGGTCTCCGATATCGCTGCCGTCCTCACAGAGAAAGAGCTGTTGGCCTTCAGCAGGGAGGGGAGAGAGCTCTGGAAAGTGGACTCTGGCGGGAAACATGTGACCTGCTTCCGCGGAAGAGTTTTCGTGGGAGGTGGGAAGAGTCTGATTGCATTCTCGAAGGCCGGTCGTTGTATCACTGAGGCCGAGTTTCCTGATGCCATTGTGGCGCTGGCATCGGGTAGGGAATCTCTTTTCGTCGTGCTTCGTCACAGGCTCCTATCCGTCACAGAGGATTGTGATCTGTCTTCGGAGCGGTCCTTGGATGACAGTGCCCTAGATCTCTCTGCCGATGAGTATGTGGCGGTTCTCCACCCGCACAAAGTCGTGTTGTATGATGAAAGCGGTGAGGAGAGATGGCTGTTGCGCGAGAACGCATCCGCTGTCTCCACGAGGGGAAGTGGCGTTGCAGTCGCTGCGGGGAAGCAGCTGTCCTACCATGAGGAGATCGGTGAAGGAGACATTCTCTATGAGATAATGTGCCGGGGCGACTCACGCTGTGGTACCTTCGTCTCATCATCATACATCAGGCAATGCCCGAAATGCCGATCAAAAAGGATAATGGTGAGGGTTATCAGGAGAGGCATCAACTAGGCCATGATTCTGGTCACTTGGAATCTTCCCCCATCGAAGACCATTGCGAAGTATCTCGTGTCGTGCTGGACGCTTCTCATTTTGACGCATCTTATTCTCCTTTGCACCTCGAAGTCCCCTCTCTTCTCCATCTTCAAGAACACGATCCCATCGGCGAGGTAGTCTTCTTTGTGCTTCCCGAAGGAACTCCATATGTCGGGACTGGACATAATGGGAGAACTGACCCCCGGCATCTCCGTTATTATGAAGGTCGTGAGTCCGAGCGACTTGAACCACTTGAGCAACTTGAAGAACTCCATCCTGAAGTCGTCAAACTTCGCCAGAGCCTCAACCGCGTCGAGTGAGTCGAGAACCAGAAGTCTGTAGTCAAAACCCTTCTTAATGCTCTTCGTATACATCTGGAGGAAGTCTATCCAGACGTCCTGCTCTGCATCCCGCATCTTCTTCCTCAGCTCACTCAAGTCTAGGACGCTGACCCGGTCCTTCACGGTTTCAGGGCTCATTCCGAGGCTCCTCATGTGGTCGAACAGACTGGCTCTCTTCTGCTCAAGCGATATGTAGAGCCCCTTCGTTCCATTGTTGATGGCGTTGTTGTACAAGACTGAGTACGCCACTGAGGATTTCATCGTGCCAGGTGTACCGACAATAAGCACATTGTGTCCTTCGGGTATCCCTCCGTTCAGAATTCCGTCAAACCCATCTATGTACGTTCTGATTCTCGGTTTCATGCTATGCCACCTTCTGATACAAGTCCCACTATCTCATCTCTCATGCGATATCCTTTCGATTTCATATCCGTCCTGACGTTGTCTATGTCTACAATCTCCCCGAATTCCATCATTGCCTCTTGCGCTCTGTCCGCCAGACGTATGAGATCCGCCACAGTAAGGTTATCCAGTCTCTTGTTCAGTTCCCCAAGCTCTCTCGCCAAGACGAATCTTCCCGCCTCTCCGAAGTACTTCAAGAAGACCAACAGGAGTCCTTCTCTCATGGCCTTCTCTGACATCTTGGTGGCTCTTGCCTTCCTTGTGTCTGGCGGGACGTCCATTCCGGCATACACAACTTGAGGAATGAGCGATTCCACGGTGACGGGCGGGTCCGCTTGAAGCCTCTGGGCTTCCTCGATGTCGGAGTTGTGGAATCTCATTAGGTCTTGAGAAGTTGCGTATGATTCATTCTTCCAGTTCCTGAGCATGGCGCCGTCGCCTGCATGGACACCTAGTGTATCCAGGGCACTCGTTATCCACACGGCAAGGTCCGGAACATCCTCGAGCAACAAGTCCTTGATCCCGATGCCCTTGCTCCTGCAATACCTCCGGAGGAGGTGTCTGCTGAGGTTGCCGATGTGGGCCTCGAGTATCTCAAGCACTCTAGTCTCGACATCAGGGAATTCCATCAAGCTGTCTCCAGATACGACGAGTCGAGAAGATTCAGTGTTTGTCAGGAGGGACAAGGGGACGAGGAACGTGCAATCGGTGCGTCTTGCGATCCTCCGCATGGAAGAGACCAACTCTCTCGCTGAACTTGTGTCGTTGTTGCACACAAGTAGTGGGAAAGCGTCGACAAGAACAACACCATTACTATGAGCTGCTGCGAAATCCCTGATACAGTAATAGACTCGACCCAGATCCCAGGCCCTGATGCTGTCCTTTCCGTTTGTGAATGAGATCTCGATTGAGGCAGCATTTCCGATTCTGGACTTGAATGCGGATTGTCGCATTCTCGAGGAGGCCAGCACGAGTCCCGCCTTCCCATTGTCAAGCTCATCAGCGAAGATCGACCTCGAGTACTTGGGCCTCGCCTCGCTCACGAAGTGAAGCCTTCCAGGTTCAGGGAGGAATCTCAATGCGTTCTCCCGAGTCCTTCTCTTGGTCTTGATATTCACCGGCGGACAGTCTGTCCTGAGGAGTGCTATCAGTATCGCCACACCAGAGAGGGGGAACCCCAGGTTCGGACCAATGAAGTCGTCAGCGCTCAGAATCCTAAGCTCCTGGTAGTAAATCGGTCCCGTGGCAAGAAGAATGATGAGGGTAAGCACGAGGAGATATCCCTCCTTTCGAAGGATTGAGGATCTCAGCCAGACTGCAGTAGACTCCGCAAAGGAGATTGCGAGGCAGAAGACGATGTAGTATATGAAAACGGAGTGGTCGTAGAGGTCCGAGCTCGTCCAGGCCTCTACGACTGAGACATAGACTATGCCCAGAGACGGAAGGAAGATCATGATTGGCAAGTAGATTCTTTCTGTAAACGAGCGTCCGTGGAAGAATGCAAGGACGAGGATTGCGATGACAGGGAAGACCATGACAGTCGAGGACAAGGTTAGAATATCCAACCCATTCTCGTGGAGTTGTCTTCCTACAAGCCAAGAGATGTTCACCATTAGAAACAGGATGTGAAGTGCAACGAACAGCGTCTTCATCCTTCCTCGATTGAGAAACAAGATTCCTGCGACCAAGACCGCCAGCGTGAAAACCGAAATCACAAGAACGAGGAGGAATTCTGGGGTCATCTCCTTCTCCCCCTCCCAAGTCGCTCGAAGAAGATTAGCTCACCACACACTCTCTCGTCCAGTCTCCCACCCAACTTCCGCCACATCTCGGAAAGCTCACCTTTGGAGCCGATCCCAAGTGCCCGGAGGTCTCCTTTGTCGAGGTCAGCTAGGTACTTCCGGTCAATGCCTGCTATTCTTAGCCTGAGAACCTCAGTGTCATCGCTCCCTCTCAGCCTGGCTGAAACCACGTTCCCAGGCCGGATTTCCCGTTTCTCTTGAGGCTTCCTGAGTGTGGACTTCTTCAGACCGTGCCTAACCCTGTCCAACTCGTCCAACTCGAACTCAAGGAATCTCTTTGGCCTCGAGAAAGACCGGTACTCGCCTGTAATCGCGAATCTGAAGGCAAGAACCATCATTATGACTGTCACTGCACCTGCGATGATCAAGATGGGAAGGCCGAGTTTGTAGAACTCAGCATGAAACCAGAACCCGCCGACGAGGACGGCAGAAAGGGCAAAAAGGATCAGAGCCCTCAACAGGACGAGTCCCATTCGTTTCCATCTCAAGGTCATCCCATCCTAGCAGATCGCCTTGGTGATTTCGAACCACTTGTTCTCATGTATGAGCGTGAAGTAGTCCGTCTTGTGGTCGACGCTCCTCATCTTCACACATCTGATCCTTCTCTGAACATCAACATTGTTCACTATCGCCATCTTGAGCTCGAAAATGGCATCAGCGAGGAAAGCTTCGTCGAAGGTTTCCTTGAACCTTAGGAAACCCAGTAAGTCTGGAGAGGACTCTGAGACCACGAAAGCGGTCACGTTGAGTGACCTGAGCCACTCGAAGAGATCGAAGAGGTTCCTCCTCCTGTCAGGGAAGTCGGCAACCAGCTCCAAGGCCTCGAGCGAGTCTATGACCAGCAAATCGAAACCGTGCTTCTTCTTGAGCTCCTCCACCTTGGCTTGAACTATGCCAAGGAACCCGTTCTCTGCTACAGGGCTGTTCGGGACCCTCTTCTTGAGCGACCTCATCTTCTCATCCAACTCTTGGAGCTTCTCTCGACCTCTGCTCAGGTCGAGTATCGGTATGAGTTTCGATGCCGCCACAATCTCCATGCCGAGCGATTCCATCTGGTCCGACAGGCTTTCCACATCCTGTTCGAGCGTGACATAGAGACCCTTCCTTCCTTCCAGGACGTTGTTGTAGAGGATGTAATAGGCCAGCGAGGATTTCATCGTCCCCGTCGGACCATGGATCAGGGTAATGTGTCCTGGGGGAATACCTCCCCCTATCTCCTCATCGAACCCTCTGACGTAGGTCCTAATCCTCTCGTTCGAATGTCTCGCAATCCCTGACCACTCTCTGGACGTTGAAGAAGCCATGTTATCTCCTGACCGCTCTTGTGACATTGAATGAGCCATCATCCCAGGAAAGGGCCATATATCCTGTGCCGTGGTTCGCCTCTCGCATTTTCAAACATCTGATCCTTCTCTGGACATCCACGTCGTTGACCAGATGGAGCCTGAGGTGGATTATCCCATCGGCAAGGAAGTCCTCCATATTCTTGGACTGAATCACGTTTCCGCCAATCACGAAGTCAGGTCTCTCGCACACGACGAGAGTCGTGACTCCGAGTTGCCTCAACCACTCGAAGAGCCTGAAAACCCTTGACCTCTTGTTCTCAACCTCCCCTAGCGTCAGTAGGGCGTCGAGTGAGTCGATGACAATGAAATCCAGCTCGAACTTGTTCCTCAGTCTCTTGATCTGGGTGTAGAGCATGTTCATCCATTGTTCCCTTGTCCTCGACGTGTGGCTCTTGATATGAGCCATATCGAATATCCTGAGTAGCTTCCGCGCTCTTTCGTACCGCATTCCAAGAGAGGAAGCCTGGGCAATCAGACTGCTAGTGTTTTGGTCGAGCGTCACATAAAGCCCCATTCTTCCCCGTTCCATGGCATTGTTGAAGAGGATGGAAAACGCCAGGGAGGACTTCATTGTCCCCGCCGCACCGGCTACGATGACCGTGTGACCCTTTGGGATCCCGCCCCCGAGAGCTTCGTCGAACCCCTTCACGTAGGTCGGCAGCAACTCCTTCTCCTTCGCTGATTTGACCTTAAGCCTGCTTGAGATGAGAACCTCCTCGTTCTCTGCCTCTGTGGGAGGAGACTCGTCCTCAGATGAGACAATCTCATCTATCTTCCTCTGTAGCCTCGAGACATTCTCGGCGCCTATCCTGTCCTCTCCCGTTCCATCAGATTGAGGTGTCCCGACTGCAGTCTCCTCTGCTTCTTCGGGTGCCGCTTCGGAGTCGGGCATGTCATCATCAGGTGCGCTTGCCGTCGGGCTCGCCTCGTGAGACTCGGCCTGACCCGGTGAGGGGAGTTCTTCCCTCTCGACTTTACGTGGGGCTTGCGGCGCTTGGTCTGCCACGGAGGCGGACCTTTGGTAGCATTCACTCGCTCGCCTGTGTCTTCCCATTTTGGAGAGGACATTCCCTTTCTCTCGCCAAAGGAAGGAGTCACTGGCATCCAAGGCCAGTGCCTGATCGTAGAGGTAGAGGCTCTCCTCAAGCCGATTCTCAGACATGGCATCCTCAGCCTGCGAAATCAGGGCGATTCTCGATGTGCTGGGTCCAGACCGGGCATCGTAACGCATGCTGGCTGGCAAGTCACTCCAAGAGGTCGTCCCAGCGATCAGCGTTTGCATGCCCTTGTTTATGAGGACCGCCTCTGCATTGTTCCTCCTGATTCTTGCCTCTGTATGATCTGGATTCAGCCTGAGAGCCTCTGAGAAGGAGGCATAGGCCTCCGCGATCTTCCCAAGAACCCCAAGCAGATCTCCCTTCGAGTGCCAGGCCTCGGTGAAATCAGGTCTTATCTCTAGGGATCTGTCCATCGAGAAGAGGGCATCCACGAATGATTTGGTCTCCCTTTGGGACCTCCCTTTCATGAACCAGAGTCGGGCGTCTTCCGGGTTCTCTTCGATGGCCTTCTCATAGCACCTGATGGCATCGACGTGGTTTCCTAGTTTCGCAAGGCACACACCCTTCTTGTACCATCCCTGCGGATCCCTCGGTGACAGCTCAAGAACCCTGTCCAAGAACTCAATCGCCTTTGCGTACTTCTTGAGTTCCATTGCTGCACTCGCCCTGGCCATCCAGTCGTCCACCTGATCTGAGCAATCCGCAGATACCGACGCGTCCTGCATCGCAGGGCTCCCCTGCACTGTCACCCCCGATTCAACAGGCTCGGCTGCCTCCTCCTTCTTGGGTCCTGCTTTCCCCAACACGGCTGTGAAAACCTCGCCCGTCATCACCCGCTCCAGAACGACAGGTTCCGGGGAAGACTCCTCGCTGGATCTCTTCTTCTCGATGAGACGCACTCCACACACGCGACATCTGACCGCATTCAATCTGTTCGGTGATTGGCAGCTCGGGCATATTGGCGGACGTTCCATCGCGATTCCCTGTCCTACATGCTCATCGGTCTTGTTATGCTGAAAACGCCGTTCTCGAACACGAGGGCGAAGTAGCTGGTCTCATGTTTGGTCCCTCGCATCTTGACGCATCTTATTCTCCTTTGCACATCCACATCGTTGACTTGATGCATCTTCAGATGGATGATGCCGTCCGCGAGGTAGTCGGCTTCACTTCGCTTCTCCCCCCACATGAGTCCTTGGATTGTCGGCTCGGACGGGACCTCAGTTATCAGGAACGTGGTGACACCCCACTCCCTCAGCCATTCGAAGAGGCGGAAAAGCTGGGCTCTCTTTCCCTCGGCTCTCTCCAGGAACTCCATGGCGTCCAAGGAATCCAGAACAAAGATGTCGAAGTCGGAGACTTTCCTTTTGAGGCCGACCACTCTCTTCAGGTACTCAATCCAGAATTTGGCCTCGGTTCTTTCACCGACTTCCTTCTTGATCCTGGCGATGTCGAATATCTCGATGTTCCTCAAGGGCTCCTCTCTTGCGAACCCCATGGAATACATCTGAGACACGATGCTATCGCGTCTTTGCTCGAGTGTTACATACAATCCTCTCGAGTTGCTGTGCGCTGAGTTCTGGAAGAGAATGTTGTATGCCAATGAGGACTTCATCGTTCCTGGAAGTCCAGATAACAACACGACGTTGCCTTTCGGAATCCCTCCGGCCAAGGCATTGTCGAAGCCCTCTATAAACGTCCTCACTCTGCTGCTAGCTCCGCGGTTCGAATCGGGTGACGATGACATCGAAATTGGCTCCTTTTTTCCCTCAACCAGGGACTCCATGATCATGCACCATTTCCTCACATTACATCGTTATTCGATGTTGGTTTCCTCCACGGTGACGAGATTAGCGTTGCTCTGTTTCATCTTCTTCTGGGTGAAGCCATACTCATAGTCGAGGAACTCATTGACCAGCCTTTTCTCGTCAACTGCGGTCACAAACGCGTACTTGTTAGCATCAAACCGAGTCCAGCGCGGATCGGACGCTCTGCCCCTGTAATGATGGACTCGCCACTCCCGCCCAAGGTTCTCGTCATAGCGCATCTGGATGACTCCGTCGACGAGAGATTCCAGGAGACAGACTGTTCTGTCATCATGCACACCCTCTTGGAGAACGTACAGAATCGAGCCATATTCGTTTTTCACACGTGACGAAACGATCTGGAAGAACTTCGCCATGGCCTGCGGGGAATTGTACAGGAAGAGTGTGGATAGTGTGTAGAAGATGATCCGGACAGGTTCCCCTAGCCTGACGGCTGCCTTCGAGATGGACAGGCCTATGCTCTCGATGTTGCTCAGGCTGTCGATTCTCAATATGTCTGGATCTTGGGACACATCATGCGACTCCCCAATCGTGGGCGAATAGCAATCCA
>JAJISE010000053.1 GCA_022848865.1 Candidatus Thermoplasmatota archaeon
TTGAGGAAAAGAGCACGGTAACACTCACAGATGACACGATTGTAGTCGAGGCATTTGTGAAGAGATGGCTTGAATATGAACTCGATGAAGGCGACGTCATCAAGGGCATAGTACGTGAAGCTAGTGGAGAACGCTTCAACGTGTACTTCCTGAACGAGAAGTCCTTCTCCGACTATCTCAACGACAGGGAATTCGTCTATGTAGGCGACGAAGATGTGAAGTCCTTTTCTTTGGATGAGTATATCGATGAGGACGGCTCTTACTACTTGACATTTGACACCAACGCAGTTCTCTTCGATAGGACAGTCCGTGTCAAGATCAGGAGAGTCAGATATGCCTAATTCGCTCTTCTGGTGAGGAACTTTCTTCGGACATACAGCATTGAATTCATCCAAAGGATTTGGTCGATTATCACTTATGCACTGTTCTTGCTTAGAATCTTGATCCGGATTACCCTTTCACCCAGGGGCTCAAACAGCGCGTAGTCTCCCTCGCTGACATCGTATAAGTCAACGAGGTCTTTCGGGACCGCTAGGAGAAGAGAACCACCGATTCTGCGGAATTTCCGTGTTAGAGGCATACCGTAGGATATCCCGTAGTATATCATAAAGTTATCCTAGAGGGGGACAAGAAATGGCAGCCAATAACGTTCCAAACCTTTATTGGTTCAAGTCCCCTTCGGTCCACTCAACCTCCTCTGCACCGCAACTTCCGGGCACGTTTAGCAGTTCCATTAAACACCGCTATAGCGCTCCATTACCTGGAGGGCAGACAGTTGCGGACCGGCCGAGATTGCGGTGCCGTATGGGGGAGTGGTTCCTGTGCGTCGACCAGTGGTCAGGAAACGAGCTCGAACCTTCCCATCAGGAGCGAGGCGATCTCCACGTCCTCCTCGGAATCCTGGTAGTTGCCTTGACTCAGTTCCTGCTCCGCTCTGGTCAGGATTCTGGAATCCAGACGTAAACGAGAGGTCCCATCTCGGCTTCTGGACTTGGTTGAGGGATCACCCGACCGGAGATTACTGAGCCTTCAAGCCTATGCTTTGTTCGCGAATGCGGTTATTCTCGCTCCACCATTTGCGGTTACTCCCCACTTATACAGTCTTACACCCAGGGCGGCGCCTATGATTTCGGCCATCAACCTCCCATTGGTTGAGATATATGTTTTCATATCCACGCCATCTGTCATATATCTGTTTGGTGACAGCAGATGATGTTTCAGAAGATCAAAGCCCACTAGAGAATCCTGTTTGTTTCGAGTTGTAAGCCTGACCACGCTAAAGCCCGATTTCTCTATCATCCTTTTCATCGAATCAAATGAAAAACTGTAGAGATGTTCGGGAATGCTTAGTTGCATGCATCGCTTCGTCAGAACCACATTCGGGGTGCCCAAATAGAGTACTCCGCCCCTTTTGAGTATTCTGTTGATCTCATTCAAGTATCCAAGGGGGTCTGTGAGATGTTCAATAACATTGAGCATGACGACAACATCGAAATAGTCTCTTGGAAACCCCAACTCCCTCAGGTCGCCTGCCTTCACGTCCAGTTTGAATCTGCGTTGAGCGCGTTTGGCTGCTTCGTGGGAGAATTCTTGTCCGAGAACTTCCCATCCATTATCACGTGCGAACTTGATAAATCGTCCTTCACCACAGCCAACATCCAGCATTTTCCCCTTTGCCTTCACCAAACGGGTCAGGCCACGGAGTGTTCTCTCGCAAAACTCCAAGTCATGGGTGACATATCCTCCACCGCAATAGGTCAAACGCCTGTCAACTAGCACCTCTTTTTCGATGTTTCTTTCGGCCAGGTCTCTGTAGCCCACATCATAGAGTTCCTCCAAGACACGCTCTGAAGGTCGTGGGTTGGTGTAGACCAAACCGCATTTCTTACACTGAACCAGCGTTAGTTCCTGTAAGGAAAGGATATGTTGCTGATCTTCTGAGAGGGCTACAAGACCAACAGGTCTCGCGCTGCTGCCCCACACAGATTACACTCGATTTCCTCTAGTTTCCCTCCCATTCGATAACCTTTGAGATATCGATGAGTAGTTCGCAGAAATACAAAAACCTTTATGCCCGCAGGTGCCCAGGGGACGGCGGTCGGAGTACATGATGCGAAATGACCACCGTGATATCTCTCACCTCGCTGCTTGGAGAAGAAAACTGCTGATGGACCCGGTGAGCCTCAAGATACGAGCTCGAACCTCCCCATCAGGAGCGACGCGATCTCCACGTCCTCCTCGGAATCCTGGTAGTTGCCTTGACTCAGTTCCTGCTCCGCTCTGGTCAGGATCTCGTCGATGTCGTCAGGGACGCTCTCGCCCCGTGACCTCATGAGTTTCGACTCTTCGCGCAGCATGCCTATCCTCTCGGCCAGCGTGCTGTGGCTCCTGCGGATGCCGACGGCCTTGGCCGTGCACCTGTTCGAGTACTCGATGCACTCCCTGTAATCTGCCCCGTCCAGCGAGTCCGACGCCTTTCCGAGAAGCTCCTCCAGCTCCTCCGAGTGGACGCCTTTGATTCCCAGCACGTTCACGGCGTTCCTCGCCTCCCTGAGCGAGCGGCCCGCCGCCCGGTGCCTGTCCTTGAGCTCGACTGCTTTCCTCTCGATTACCTCCGTCAGCTCCCCGACCCTCGCGAAGGCCCCGCTCAAGAACGCGGTCCGAGCGATGGTCATGACGTCCTCGATCTCCTGGGTCCCGACCCCGTCCCGCTTCAGGCCCTCGAGTATCTCCTCGCAGTATCGGTAGAGCTCGGCGTTCTCCAGGCACTCCTCCTTCACGTTCTTCGGCAGGATCTCTATCCGCTCCACGATCTCATGGACCTGCTCGAGCTCGCCCTTCTTGAGGCTCTGCTTGGCCCCGTTGAGGAGCCCGAGGCTGGGCGAGAGGATCAAGTGCTGGAAGACGTTGCCCTCGATCTCGCCTTGGTCCCGGTGCACGTCGTCGATCAGCCGCTCGGCATGCCCGATGGCCGCCGCGGCGGAATCGTAGTAGAGCAGAATGTTCTTCCCCTTCTCAACGCCTTCAACGGCGAGCATGAAGGCCACGTCGAGCGATGGTCTCAGGTCCGGGTTCGAGATGCCCTCGAGCGCGTCGACGCTCTCCAGGAGCCTCTCCTCCAGCTCGAACGCTTCAATGCCCAGGTCCCTTATTCTGTCAACGACCTCGCCGAACTCCTCCACCGTCGATCGTGCGAGTCGCTCATCTATCTCCTGGCTCCCTTCCTCGGCGCCCTTTCGCCCGAACAACTTCATTCTCTCCTCCTCCCAAGATTCGTGAGAAAAGCCTTCTGCGAAGCTCCTCCCCACCAAATGCCCAATGGAAGTCCCTGTATTTTCTGTATCAAACGCTACATACTTATACTTTCTCTAACTGGCGACATAAGCATCTGGCTCGGAACGGCTCAAGTGGGCCAGTACGGACAACGTGCCGGAATCTTTGAAGGCAACTTCCGTCCGATGCAATGTCAACATTGATTTCGCACGGTTTCTGCGGAGGTGCAACGATGACTTCTTAAGCCTTCGCATGGACTTGTCGGAAGTTCCCATTGACCTTCTTGCTCCTCGCTTGCTTGATCCTTGCTGCTCGCTGCTCCTTCCTTGCAGGCTTCTTGCTCCTCGCTTGCTTGATCCTTGCTCCTCGCTTGCTGAAACCTTGCGACATCCTAGGGACTTACCAGGGACATACCTGCTACATCCTTGCAGGACCCTTGCAGGTCCTACTATGTCGGACCGCGCCTCCCCGCTCAAAGACCCGTCTCGGCAAACCTTATCAGGTGAGAGTCAATCCTCAAGCCCATGGCAATCAGCTCTCTGCACCTGCTTCTGACGTACACGTGCAACTTCGGCTGCGACCACTGCTTCCTGTTCGGGAGTCCCGATGCCGAGGGAGTGATGAGGATACAGGACCTGAGACACATCCTCGAAGAGGGGAAGAAGGCCGGGATCGAGAGCATCTGCGTGGAGGGAGGAGAGCCCTTCCTGTACTATCCCATCCTTCTCTGGTCGATCAGAAGGGCGAGGGAGATGGGGATGCAGGCGGGGATAGTGACCAACTGCTACTGGGCGACATCCGTGGAGGACGCCAGGGAATGGCTGAAGCCCGTGCCGGAGCTTGGTATCTCCGACATCAGCCTGAGCGAGGACTACTTCCACTACGAGGAGGGCAAGAACCCCAAGTTCGCGAGAGAGGCAGCTGAGGAGCTGGAGATACCGTACTCGACCATCTCGATCGAGGACCCGAGGGACGAGGATGCTCCTCCGGCCGCAAACATAATGCTCAAGGGGAGAGCAGCGACGACAGTTGCACCTGACCTGCCGAAGAAGCCTTGGCAGAGCTACGGGAAATGCGAGCACGAGGACTTCGAGAACCAGGGAAGGGTGCACATCGACCCGTTCGGCTTCGTGCACGTCTGCCAGGGGATCTGCATCGGCAACCTGTTCGAGAAGGGGCTGAAGGAGATCTTCGACGAGTTCGACCCGCGCAAGCATCCCATCTGCGGCCCGCTTCTGGAGGGTGGTCCCGCCAAGCTCGCGGAGACGTATGGCCTGCCTCACCGCGAGGAGTACGCGGACGAGTGCGAGTTCTGCTTCGACGTGCGCCTTAAGCTGAGAGAGAGGTTCCCCGACATCCTCTGCCCCGATCAGATGTACGGCGTGAACGACTGAGCAAGGTTTAATAATGGGAACTCGATTATATTCGCACGCGGACTCGTGGCCTAGTCTGGATAGGGCATCGGCCTTCTAAGCCGACGATCCTGGGTTCGAAAGGGCTTTATGCATGTACTGCATAGTCAACGAAAATCCCAGCGAGTCCGCTGGTATCACAGGTCAGCACATGAAGAGAAGCTCCCGTGTCTGGAAGAAGCGAGGCCAACAGCGCTGGAAATGGCGAAAGAAGAAAATGAGAAGGCGCAAGCGTGCGCAGAAGATGCGCAGGCGATAGCTGGGGGCATGGGGTAACACGGGATCCTCGCGGGCTCCAGTTATAGGAGTGATTGCTCACGGGTTTGCTGACAGGTGATGACTAACTGGAGCAATGACCTGTGATGGAACGTGCGGGGTCGCTCCCCGCATGGTGGAAACCCGCTGATCTGGGTTCAAATCCCAGTGCCCCCACCTACACTTTTTTCTGGCAGTACGGCTGTAAGTCGATGCCGACGGACCTCCACAACCTCAGAATAGACCGCGCTCCGTCTCAATCTGCCTACATGGGCCCTCGAAGGCAGGCCTCAGCAGGAGGATTCACTTGAACTCGTGGCTTGAGACCGCTATTAGGATCAATCCTATCAGACCCAGTACTGAACTGATGCCCATCGAACCGACGGACAGCATGCAGAACACAGCGCCAACCACGGCCATGGCGAAGTTCCTCCTCTTTATGGCAGAGATCCCTCCGATGATGGCGATGATAGCGAAGGCCACTCCAACCACTCCGCAAATGGCCTGGAAGTAACCGTACGGATAGAAGGGGTAACTGTAGCCGCCGTAGAACAGACTGGACACAACCATCCCGACCAATGACATTATGATCGCAAGTACCCCGCCGACAAGAACCAGGGCGCCGCCTGCAACGGCGAGCTTGGTGTCCCTCGGCGGTTGAGCATACTGTGGAGAGTA
The DNA here is from genome assembly GCA_022848865.1 of Candidatus Thermoplasmatota archaeon. Taxonomy (NCBI): domain Archaea; kingdom Methanobacteriati; phylum Thermoplasmatota; species Thermoplasmatota archaeon. The sequence continues at coordinate 5,619 of JAJISE010000053.1, forward strand.
CGGCGGTGCATACTGCGGGTAGTACGGCGGTGCATACTGCGGATAAGGTGGTTGCGCTCCTGGCGGTTGCATGGGAGGCGGCTGGGCAGGCGGGGCTGGCCCGGCGGGAGGTGCCTCGCCAAGCGATGCACCACATCTCCCGCAGAACATCGATTCGTCCAGATTCTCCTGATTACATCTTGTGCAGGTCTTCAATCTTCTCCCTCCGAGACTCGATCTCAGAGGCTCATCGAACTGACACTATTTAATCGCTTCTTGACCCAGGGCGGGAGGGCCTCTCTGGATTCTCGTAATCCAGTTCAGCCTTCTTTTCTGTGATTCAGATAGGACAACCTCACGTGGAAACGATTGCGGCCCGCTTACTCATGACTTCCAAGCTATTCTTCCAAAAACGGATACGTGTAGTCCTTGGGCGGGAGGAGGTTCTCCTTGACCGTCCTGATGGAGGCCCATCGCAGCAGGTTGAACATGCTTCCAGCCTTGTCGTTCGTCCCTGACCTCCGCGCACCGCCAAAGGGCTGCTGGCCTACGACCGCCCCCGTGGGCTTGTCGTTGATGTAGAAGTTCCCCGCCGCGTTCCTGAGCATTCTGGTGGCGAGGATCGTCGCCTCTCTGTCCTTCGAGAATATCGCCCCGGTGAGGCCGTACGGAGAGGTCCCGTCGCATACCCGCAGCGTCTCCTCGTACTTCTTGTCGTCGTACACGTAGACCGTCAGCACGGGTCCGAAAATCTCCTCCTCCATCAGCTTCGACCTCGGGTTCTTGACCACGACGACCGTCGGCGCGATGAACCAGCCCTTCGAGTCGTCGCAGCGCCCGCCGAAGACGACCTCCGTCCCCTTGGCCCTCTTCGCGTAGTCGATGTACTTCTTGATATTACCGTAGGCGGCGTGGTCGATCACGGCATTGATGAACTTGCTGAAGTCCGTTGGCGGGCCTATCTGCATGGTCCTGAGGTCCCTGAGGAGCCTCTTCTTGACCCTGGACCAGAGCGATTCGGGAACGTACGCCCGCGAGGCCGCGGAGCACTTCTGCCCCTGGTACTCGAACGCGCCGCGGATCATCGCCGTGGCGAACTCGTCGAGGCCCGCGCTCTTGTGGGCGAATATGAAATCCTTCCCGCCAGTCTCTCCGACGATGCGGGGATAGGTCCTGTACGTGTCCAGGTTCTTCGCGATCTGCTTCCACATCCAGTCGAAGGTCTCCGTGCTTCCGGTGAAGTGAAGCCCCGCGAAGTGTGGGCTGCCGAAGACGTGCCTGGATATCCTCACGCCCGATCCCGGAAGCATCGTTATCACGCCGTCCGGGACCCCCGCCTCGCGGAAGAGCTCGTTCACGAAGTGCGCCGTGTAGACCGCAGAAGTGGCGGGCTTCCAGACCACGACGTTCCCCATCAGCGCCGGCGAGGAGGGAAGGTTGCCTATGATGGACGTGAAGTTGAAGGGCGTGACGGCGAAGACGAGGCCCTCGAGCGGGCGGTACTCCAAGCTGTTCACCGTGTCCTCCGCGCACTTGGGCTGGATCTCATATATCTTTGACATATAGTGGACGTTGAACCTGAAGAAGTCGATCAGCTCGCACGCGGCGTCGACCTCGGCCTGGTAGACGTTCTTGGACTGGCAGAGCATCGTGGCGGCGTTCAGGGTCATCCTGTACGGACCCGAGAGCAGCTCCGCCGCCCGCAGGAAGATCGCCGCCCTGTCCTCCCAGGGCATGTCCGCCCACCTCTCCCGAGCTTTCAGTGCCGTGTCGATGGCCTTCATGACGAGCTCGTCCGTCACCTTGTGGTACGTCCCCAGAACGAGGGAATGGTCGTGCGGGCACACGCACTTGCCCACGTCGCCCGTCCTGTAACGCCTCCCGCCGATGCGGATCGGGATCTCGATCTGCTTGGACTGAAGCTCATCCAGCTTCTTCTTCAGGGTGTCTCGTTCCTCGGAACCCGGAGCGTAAGAGAGAATCGGTTCGTTGTCTGGCATCTCGACACTTGATATCCGGTTGACCATGCGACTTCCTCCCCTTTGGACAGGCAATCCTGCGTTGACCTCAAAGCATAATCGGATAGTTGAACTTAGTGGTCGCGAGGATCGCCTGCAGGGAGACGGGCAGAGTGTCACCCGAGTCGCTGACAGACTACAGTTGATATAGAAACGCTAACTACTTAGGATTGCGAGGGCTAGTGAATCTCGGGAACTGCAAACACGCGGTTCTTTTTTACCCCCCTCCTATGAAACCGCGGATCTGTTCCCGCGAACTAGCCGTCCAACATTTTTTCCTAGACCAACGTGAGCGAGCGCGCTATGCGCTAAGAGAAGGTTTTTCTATCCTCCGTTCTTATTGCCCTCGTTGAATCTGAAGAGCGTGCTCAGGCGAATAGTCCCCACGAAGGAGGAAGAGGCCCAGCTGCAGGAAGTGGTCTCGGACCTGCTGGACTCCGCGCAGAAGGTGATAGACGAGCTGGGCATAGACGCGAAACCTTTCCTCACGGGATCCGTCGCCAAGAACACGCATCTGAAGAATGCGGAGATCGACATCTTCATCGGGTTCTCGAGCGAGACCTCCCGGAAGGACCTGGAGAGATACGGCCTGAAGATAGGCGAGACGGTCGTGAAGGGAAGGAGGATGTACGCCGAGCACCCCTACATACACGGCGTCCATCGCGGTCACGAGGTGGACATCGTCCCCTGCTACCGCCTGAAGAGCGCGGCGGGAAGGGTCACGGCCGTCGACAGGACGCCCTTTCACGCGAAGTACGTGATCGGGAAGCTGAAGAAGGGCCAGGAGAACGAGGTCAGGCTCTTCAAGCGGTTCGCCAAGGGCGTGGGTGTCTACGGAGCGGAGGCCAAGGTGCAGGGCTTGTCGGGATACCTCTGCGAGGTCCTTGTACTGGAGTTCGGGACGTTCGCGGAGCTCGTGGAAGGCGTTTCGGAGTGGCGGGACAGGGTACACATAGAGCTGGAGGGGAAGGCGAAGAAGAGCTTCGGTGAGCCGCTCGTCGTCATCGATCCCGTCGACCCGAGGAGGAACGTCTCGTCCGCCGTCTCGGCGACCCAGCTCGCGAGGTTCGTTCACGCCTGCAGGGAGTATCGGAAGGACCCCTCGGAGGAGTTCTTCTTCCCGAAGGAGTTGGGGACATGCTCGAAGGACGAGCTCTGGACCGAGATGGAGAGGAGAGGCACGCACTTCGTATGCGTCGAGACGGGAAAGCCGGACATCACTGACGATGTGCTCTACCCGCAGCTGAGGAAGATGGAGAAGGTCGTCACCGAGCTGTGCGAGGACGAGGACTTCTCCGTTCTGGACTCCGAGTACGATGTGACGGACGGCAAGGTCATGCTCCTTCTCGAGCTCGAGGTCTGGAGACTCCCGCTGACAAGGAAGCACTTCGGCCCGCCAGCGACCAACGAGAACTCCTCAAGGTTCCTCGCGAAGTGGTCCGGCTCGCCGCTGGCACTGTCGCACCCGTACGTGGAGGGCAATCGGTGGGTCGTCTTCGTCAAGAGGGCCCACGAGTCGGTGGAGGACCTGCTCGAGAACAGAATCATGGAACTGAGCCTGGGAAAGGACATCCGCGCGGAAGCGAAGAGAGGATTCAGGATCGTGGAGGGCAGGAGGATCCTCACGAAGAACAGGCTGGGGGCCGTGACGGCAATGCTCGACAAGAGGTTCCCGTGGGAGTACTAGTCAGAACCTGAGATTGAAAGAGTATGTGGCTTTGTGTCCAGCGTCGTCCCAGGCGGTGATCACAACGGGTATCGTGTCTCCAACGTCCGCGTCGAAGGGGCGACCGAAGAAGTGTTCTTCTTCCCCGGCCCATGCACCCACTTGGTAGGGTATGCCGTCCACTTCCATAACGACCCTACGTATCCCCACATTGTCTGTCACTTTGGCCTTGATGGCCAAGTTGTCAGGAGGACCGCCGATCAGGGTCAGGTCCGTCAGGTCTTCCCTAGGCGCCTTGGTCCAATTCATGCCATCGTTCCCGCTCACCTGAACTTTGGTGATGTCGGGGCTGGCCATGTCGCTGAAGGGCGGGTTCAGCAGGAGCACCCAGATAGAGAGCCAAGTGAAGACGAGTACAGCCCCGTTGCCGAACCAGGTCTTCTTCTCGAACTTCTCGACGTCGATCCCCAAGTACGGGTAGACGTACCTGAGGCTCAGGATGCCCATGATGACCACTAGGAAGCCGAAGACAGATAGGTCCGCCAGTGCCAGTTGCCACGAAACGACGCCGAACGGAACAGCGTAGAAGAAGGTGATGATCCCGACCTTGGCGTTCAGAAGCTCCTTCCTCATGTATTCCTTCTCGTCGAAATCGGGCTTCTTGAAGATGACCTTCTCCTCGGCTTTATGTCTCTTCTTGGCCATTCTTCCCTCTAATGAGAGGCCGCCTATAAACCCTTTTTCGCTCACTTGCCCGCAAGCCAACCATTAAGTATCCCAGGTCGATGGAATAGCGTAGTGGAGTCCATGCTGACGGGAAAGGGAATCGGAATCCTTCTAGTGGTTGCAGCGGTCGCCCTGATCCTCTACGTGCTCGGAATCCCTGGTGGCGTGATCGCCCTCGTGGGCGTGGGCGTCTGGGCTCTGACACTGGTGGCACAGGGGGGCCACATGGAGGGGAACCCGTACAAGCGGATGCGATACACCAGCCCACCCAGTTTCGTCACGGTCACTCAGTATCAGAAGAGGCGTGGGGAAGAGATCAAGGACCAGGCTTCCACGGAGGTCACCGTCTTCATGTTCCTTCTCGGCCTGGAATTCATGCTCGTCGGTCTGGTGGCGCATCTGCTGCCATGGTCGATATGGAGCGTGCTGTGATGATCATCGGTGTCATCGGCGGAGGGGATGTCTCGAAGGAGGTCGGTGAGCTCGCCAAGGACGTCGGAAGGAGAATCGCCGAGAGCGGGGCGGTTCTGCTCTGCGGCGGTCGGGGCGGCGTCATGGAGATGGCGTGCAAGGGCGCCAAGGAAGCGGGCGGGCTGACGGTCGGCATATTGCCCACCGCGGACCCGGACGATGCGAACCCCTACGTAGACGTGCGGATACCGACGGGCATGGGCTTTGCGAGGAACGCCATCATCGCGGTGGCTTCGGACGTGCTCATAGCCATCGGCGGGCGGTACGGGACGCTGTCGGAGATCGCGCATGCGCTGAACCTGGGCAAGAGGGTCATAGGCCTCAGGACATGGGGTCTCGAGCGGATCGACGAGAGCGGCGAGAACTTCATCCCCGCCAAAGATGCGGAGGAGGCGGTACGCCTCGCGGTGCGGGAAGCGAGCCTGTCTAGCCGTTAGCAACCGCAGGGCTCTGGCCGCTCGACGTGACGACCTTTGTAGATATCAGCAGCGCTCCGAAGACGAAGCCGCCGAGCCACCCTGCCAGCGAGCCCGTGAGGAGCCTTGCCGCATTCGTGCTCTCGTATCCCGTGAAGAGCTGAAGCCCGCCGTCGAGGGCCAAAGGGATGAGAAAGACGGCGAGGGTGATGACGAGAAACCAGAACTCGGGTATCCTTCCCTCGACGAGCGACCTGGCCCTCCCGGGAAGCATGCGGATGAGCATCCTCGAGACGCTCGAGGCGGGCCTGGCGACCATGGCTATGAAGAGGCCTATCGTGGCGAACAGGAAGATGCCGGTGTCGCGCGAGCAGACGGGCATCTGGTTGCCGGCGACGTAGAAGGACCTGTTCGAGATCTGATGACATTCGACATCGCCTATGTAGTAGACGATCGCATGCGGAAGCGGGAGCTCGGCCCAGAGCGCCTCGTAGTCAACGTGATTGGCCAGACCATCGAGATCGGCGACCTCGCCGGAAGGAAGCGTGGCGGGCGCAAGGAAGATGGCCACCGTCCAGACGAGCGAGACTATGGAAAGGACGAGGACGATCTTGCTGTAGAGCATCCTTGAGAGAAGAGGGTGTGCCATGTCCGTCCAAGCATGCCCGATGGGAGATATCAATCTTCTGCAGCGCAGAAGGATTTTTATTCGTGTTCCCGATTACAAGTCGGTGATGGTTTTGGCAACGCAAGAAGGAGCCCAAGCTGGAGAAACTCCGACCTATGGTGAGCCCGGACAGCAGCAGTATCAGCCGTACCCGCAGCAATATGCCCCGCCTCCGAGGCAGCAGACGGACCTGGGGAAGTTCATCACGAAGCCCCTGGTGGCCATTGGCCTTATCATCGGCATCATGCTCGTTTGGCTGAGCCTAGTGATATTGAGATTCGCCAACGGCGAGGAATCGGTCAGGGACTTCGCCTATTTCCTGCAGTTCTCAGGGGCCACAC
>JAJISE010000054.1 GCA_022848865.1 Candidatus Thermoplasmatota archaeon
ACACCCGGACGCCGATGTACATCATCGCGTTCAGCGTTGGTCTGAACATGGTCCTGGACCCTATCCTGATCCTGGGCGTCGACGGGCTCGTTCCTGCTTATGGCATCCTGGGAGCCGGAATAGCGACGCTGATATCGCGCAGCATTGGCGGGTTCGTCGCTCTTCACCTCCTTTTCCGAGGGAGAAGAACCCTGACCATATCGGTGTCTGACCTCAAGATAGAAAAGGACAGGGCCAAGCAAATCTTCAAGATAGGGATCCCTGCTTCAGTGGGCCACTCCATGGTCGCACTCGGGTTCGTGATAATGGTCGCCTTCACGGCGGGCATAAGCACGGAGGTGCTTGCAGCGTACGGCATAGGGGACAGGGTGATCGGTATCGTCTTCATCATCACAGGAGGTCTGACGGGTGCCGCGGTCACGATGATGGGGCAATGTCTCGGGGCGCAAAAGAAGGAAAGGGCCAGTAAGATTCTGTACAGAACCATGGCCTTGACAGCGGTCTTTCTGTTCATCTGTTCAGCCATCTTCTACGTCTTCAGAGCGGAGATCATCGGAGTCTTCATCGACGACGCGATAGTGATTGAAGAAGGGGCCAGGTTCTTCGCTCTATTCGGGCTCTCGATCGCGTTCTTCGGCATCTTCGCGACCGCCCAGTCTGCGTTCATGGCGTCGGGCCACACCGTTCCCACGATGGTCCTTGGTATTGTGAGACTGTGGATGTTGAGGATACCGTTCTCGTTTGTGTTGGCTTTCACGCTGGGCTACGGCGCTAGCGGAATCTGGATAGGAATGGCGCTAAGCAATCTGGTGAGTGCCATTCTGGCGGTCATCTGGGTTTCGCGGGGAACGTGGCAACGCAGTGTCATAGCGGAGCCGCCCAAAGCCAAGGACGTTGCGGAAGTGCTGTAGAAACCTTGAAGTCCAATCGGATTCTTCCCGGGAATGTGAACATCCGCGAGGCGATCGAAGACGACCGGCAGGGAGTGATGCGCGTTGCGAAGAGTCTCAGTCCGCGTTGGTTCGACAACATCGCCATTGGCACATCCATTCCTCGTGATCTGAGCGTTCACAGAACTCACGTGGCAAGAGAGGGCGGAAGAATCGTGGGCTTCATCATGCACACAACAGTGGACGACAAGGCGGACATCAAATGGATCGGGGTGGAGCCCGGGTCCCAGAGGAAGGGAATTGGCTCGGAGCTGTACGCGGTCGTGGAGGATGAGTTGAGAAGAGCCGGGGTCAGAGAGGTTCGCGTGGAGACCGTCGCCGAACTGACAGAATATGAGCCCTATGAGAGGACAAGGGCGTTCTACGAGAAGATGGGATTCCACGTGGAGAAGGTGAAGAGGACCAGAAGCGAGGAGACCGGTGAAGAGTTCCACATGGCCACGTACTTGAAGGTGCTTCCCCGCATGTGAGCTCGCATTCAGTCCGACCAGTCGCAGGAGAGGGCCCCGAGAACGGTCTCAGAACCTCTTCGGATCCGTGACGACATCGAGCAGGGCAGGTCCATCGTGCTCCAACACCTGCCTGAGGTCAGATTTCAGCCGTGAAGGGTCCTCTGTCCTCACGCCCAGCCCGCCGAAGGACGTCGCGAACTCGGCGAAGTTCGGATTCAGAAGCTCCGTGGAGTACTTCGGGTATCCCTCGGACCTCTGCTCGACGCTTATCATCGCAAGCTCGCTGTTGTTGAACACGATGACCTTGGCGGGGATATTGAACTTGACGGCTGTGGAGAAATCGCCCATCGCCATACTGAAGCCGCCGTCACCCGTCACGCAGACGACCTGCCTGTCAGGGGAGGCGAGCTTCGCTCCCATTGCTGCGGGAAAGCCGAATGCCATCGTTCCCAGATATCCTGAAAGAAGGACTCGCTGCCTCTTCGTTATGAAGCTTCTGCCGAACCAGAATGTGTTGTCCCCGGAGTCGACCGTGATCACCGCGTCATCGTCGACCAGCTCGTTCATCACCCGGATTATATACGGTGGCCTGATGGGCACGGCGCTTGGGTCGGCTTCCCGCTCGAGGCGCTCGAACCACTTCCGCCTCTCCGCGGACAGCTCTGACGAGAAGTAGTCGGAATCATTCCCCGAGCAGGCCTCCGTCAGCGCTGGCAGTGTCGGGGACATGCTGCCGAGCAGGGCGAGCCTGACCGGTGACCTCTTTGCCAGCATCATAGGATCGAAGTCAACCTGGACCGTTGGTTTCTCGGGGATGTCCGTCAGATCGGAGAAGGACGAGCCGAGGACGATGAGGAGATCGGCGTCCGACACGAATCTCCTCGCCATTGGAGTCCCCACCATCCCGAGGATGCCGAGGCAGTACTCGTGGTCCTCGGGTATGACGCCCTTGCCTCTGAATGTCGTGGCGATAGGCGCCCCGATCTTCTGCCCGAACCTGAGCAGGTTCTCCGACTCTCCCACGGATCCCCATCCTGCGATTATCACTGGCCTTTCCGCCTCGCCGATGAGCTTGGCGGCCCGCTCGATTCGTGCTTGAGGGGGCTTCATCTCCTTCGGAGCTATCATGCCCTCCTTGGGCGTCGGTTCCCCCTCGACCTCCTGAACCTGCACATCGTTCGGAACCGTCAGATGAGCCACTCCCCTTCTCGTTATCGCGTGCTTGAGCGCGAGCGTGACCAGCTCCACGGCCTGCTCCCCGGAGTTTATCGTCTTGTTGAACAGGGACACCGGTTCAAACAGAGCATCCTGGTCGATCTCCTGGAAACTCCCGGGTCCGATGTACTGGAGGCCCACTTGTCCTGTGATGGCCAATACGGGAGCACGATCCATCTTGGCGTCGTACAGCCCCGTCATGAGATTCGTTGCCCCCGGGCCTGCGATCGTGATGCACACTCCCACGTCTCCGGTGAGCTTGGCGTATCCCGATGCCATTACAGAAGCGGTCTGCTCGTGCCTGACGAGGATGAGGTCGATGTTGGGGTTCTTTCAGATGGCCTCTATCAGTCCCAGACAGGTATGTCCAGGGATTCCGAAGACATTCTTGACTCCCCACTCGACCAATTGCTCGACTATCAAATCGCCTACAAGCTTGGGCATTTCCGTCCCCTCAGGATAGGTCAAAGGCAAGGTTAGGATATAGAGGTTGCCCGCAGGCCTCAATCCCGCCGAATGCCTGCGTAGAACCCAGGGAATGGCTCGCGAATTTGAGGGCGTCCGGAAAGCGCGGTCACTGAAGATGCGAAAGAGCGCGCCCCTGCTCAATCTAAGAGATATCGTTCGCCCTCGACTCGATAGCGAGAAAAATGAAAAGTGAGGAAAAGGGGGTATCTATGGATACCCGCCGACTGTGAAGTCCTCTTTTCCTCTCTCGTATGTTCTCAACGAATAGTGCACGTTGTACTTACGCAGAACGTCATGGAGCTCGTGGATCTTCTTCCAGTACTCCTGCTCATTCTGCCAGTTCCAGGTCTCGTCCCAATAGTAGGCATAGTCGTACCTGCCCCACACGGGCTTCCAGCCGTAGTCCTTGAGGTCGGTTGATATCTGCTCGGGCTCAGCGCTAGTGGGACTCAGGCGCACTTCCACGTATGTTACGTATCCGCTCATGTATTTCACCTAGCCCTCCGACAATCGCACCGTTATTAACGTTTCCGTGACGATTATCGCGACGGATAACGACAGCCACGTTCGAACGGAGAGGGGCTAGTAGAAGTACCTAGCAATCTCGACGATGACGGCCGTGCCGATCGCCAAGCCAATGACGAACCATGGCGGAATCTTCAGGGCCTTGTCATCCTCCTGGTCAAAATACCTGATGAGGCCGGCCGCCGAATGGAACCCCTCGCCCTTCTTCTGCTTTGGCATCCACAGGTATCATTTGCCCGCAAATATAAATAGATTTCCAACGTGTTTCGCTCAGAAGGGGACGGAATGCGGGATGGATGTTGCGTGTGGCTGACTGGCTGACTGGCAATGTGTCAAAGTGGGCAAACTATAAATACGCAAGAGGGCAATCAACACACATCTTACGGGGGAGGTAAGACATGACAGATGATAACACAGTGTACATTGGAAAAAAGCCGACTATGAACTACGTACTCGCGGTGGTGACAGTGTTCAACTCGGGATCTGACGAAGTCATCATCAAGGCCCGCGGAAAGAGCATCAGCAGAGCAGTGGATGTTGCCGAGATCACCAAGAACAGGTTCGTGCAGGATACGAAGATAAAGGACATCCAGATCTCCACTGAACAGCTGACAGGAGACGATGGTCGGACGTCGAACGTATCCAGCATCGAGATATTCATAAGCAAGTAGCACTCAAAACCCCGACTGTCTCCGTGGGGAGGTGGCAAGTATCCAGCAAGCTGCTTGGGCTTTTCTCCCGAGCGGCCCAGCCGAGGTCGGAAACATACTTATATCGAACCCGTCAGTTCGAGAGGCTTGTCAATGGACGATATTACCAAGGAACTCATCACGGCGGCGGATTCGTCTGACTTCCGCTCATACCCGAAGGAAGAGGCCCTGTGCGATTCCTGCCTGGGGAGACTGTTCGGGCGTGTCGGGACGGGTTTCACGAATGCTGAGCGGGGGAAAGCCATCCGCGAAAGTCTCGACGTGCAGCGTGAAGGCCCCTGCTCGTTGTGCAGCGGTCTCATGGACGAGATTCCCAAGTTCGCCAGGCTCGTGGAGAGCGCGCTCTCGGAATTCGAATTCGATACGTTCCTCATCGGCTCCCGCACAGACCAGGACATAGTCGAAAAGGAGGAGACCTTGTGGTCAGACTTCCGGCTTGAGCGCGCAGAGCCTATCAAGGCAGAAATCAACAGGGAGACCGGCAAGATCGTGGAGGCCTCGACGGGAAAGGACGTGGACTTCGAGAGGCCCAACATCATGGCCATCCTGGACACGAGGTTCGATTTCGTACAGCTCCAGGTGAATCCTCTGTTCACGCACGGCAGATACAAGAAACTGAAGAGGGGCATCCCTCAGACCAGATGGCCGTGCAGGGAATGCCTCGGAAAGGGTTGCGAGAGATGCAACAACACTGGCAAGATGTACGAGACGAGTGTGGAAGAGATCGTGGCAGCCCCCTTCATCGAACGGACCGGGGGAATCGGGGTCTCCTTTCACGGGATGGGGCGGGAGGACGTGGACGCCTTGATGCTCGGCGACGGACGGCCCTTCGTCCTGGAGGTGAAGGAGCCGAAGCGCAGGACCGTCGATTTCAGGGCGATCGAGGAAGAGGTCAATGCGTCAGGGATGGTCAGCGTGGACGGGCTCAGACCCTCCGACCGGAGGGAGATGGTGCAGATGAAGGAAGCCAGGCTCGACAAGACCTACAGCCTGAGGGTAACGTTCCAGGAGCCTGTGGAGAAAGAAAACCTTAATGAAGTAGTTAGGTCATTCAAGGGGACGGAAGTCGCTCAGAGAACACCCACCAGAGTGCTTCACAGAAGGGCAGACCTCCTCAGGCGGAGGAAGATCCTGGAAATGGACGTGACACTGCTCGGTTCGAAGACCGCGGAGATCGTCCTGACCGCCGAGGCGGGAACCTATGTGAAGGAGCTCGTCAGCGGGGACGGGGGTCGCACGACACCGAGTCTCAGCGGACTGCTCGGAGTGCCTGCCGCGGTGGATGAGCTCGACGTGATTCGAATACATGAAAGTGAGTGAAATGGGAAGAACCTCGAGAGGCCCGAGAAGAAGGACGCGAAAGAAGCTCCAGAAGAGAGCAAGGGAGAGGGGACTCTCTCCAATAACGAGGCGCTTCGTGGAGTACGCGGAGGGGGACCTCGCGGACATCGTGATAGATCCGAGCGTCCAGAGGGGGCAGCCTCACCCACGATTCCATGGACTCACTGGAAGGATTTTGGCCAGAAGGGGAAGGGCGTACCTGGTGAGAGTGAAAACTGGGAACATGTTCAAGCAGGTCATCGTACGTCCTGAGCACTTACGTAAGTCTAGATAGGGGCGGTTGAACGTGGACGAGAAACTTTTGTCCCTTGGGGAAGTGAAGAAACTACTCGAAAAGGAAGCGAAGGTGAGGGAGCTCGCACCGGAACAGTTGCTGGCTCTTCAGCACACCGAGGCGTTCGCCAGACTGAGTCCCGCAAAGGCGAAGAAGCTCGTGAAGGAGCTGACCAAGCTGGAGCACGTGAGCGAGTTTCATGCCTACAAGATCGCAGATCTGCTTCCCACTCATCCGGATGATGTCAGGGCCGTGTTCGCGAAGGAACGGTTCACGCTCGGCAAGGAAGAGATCGAGAAGGTAATCAAGATCGTGGAGAACTACCTTTAGGGGGAGGGGCTTGGAGGACCACGCGCACATATTAGATTACCTTCCTCACGGACGACACGAGGGGTCGCGGTACAAGAGGGAGCCCGTCGCGTACGCCCTTGGCGAGGACGAGTTCAAGCTCTTCGAGCTTACGCCCAAGGAGAACGTACCGCTCACCGTTGGCGACAGGGTCTACATCGGGAAGGACATCGACAAGAGGGAACAGATACTCCACGTGAAGAGGAGGGTCAGCTACGACGAGCTCACGAACGCGGCGCAGAGCGAGCTGCCTTTCGTCATCGAGATTGTGGTCAAGATGAAGGAGGAGAAGTTCATCCAGTTCTACAATCACGCTCAGGCGATAACCACGAGATTCCACATGCTCGAGCTGCTGCCGGGACTCGGGAAGAAGACGATGTGGGCTGTCATCGAGGAGAGGAGGAAAGGGCTCTTCAAGAACTTCGACGAGGTCGCCAAAAGAGTCGCCAACATCCACAGTCCCGAGAAGCTGATAGTCAAGCGGATTGAGCAGGAGCTGTCCGACCCCGAGCAAAAGTATCATCTATTCGTCGCGAAATAATACTCGGCGGTGTTCAAGAAGGAGACGGGATTCGAGCTCGCCGCCCCTTGCGGCCTTTACTGCGGGAATTGCGAGATATTCAGGGCATTCCGGGACGACGATTTTGAGGCTTTGGCGGGATACGCGAAGGAGATGAACAGCCCGATCGACAGGGTCAAGTGCGAGGGTTGCAGAAGCGACTTCACGATGTTCTGGTGCCCCGAGTGCGAGGTCAGGCGGTGCAATGAGGAGAAGAGCGTGTCCTTCTGCTTCGAGTGTGAGGACTTCCCATGTGTGCGTCTGATCGAGTTCGAAGACCAGGCCCCCCACCATTCGCTGTGCATCGAGAACCTGGAGAGGATGACCGAGGTTGGCATAAGCGCGTGGCTTGAGGAGCAGGATGAGTTGTGGAGGTGCTCTCGTTGCAGGACCAAGGTGACCTACTACACGGAGAAGTGCCCTAACTGCTCGAACGAGATTGCGGAGGAGCGGTCCCGGCCCTTGACGGATCGCTCATGTTGACTTGAGAACGCAGTTTCACACACCTCCTCCGCCAATGTTTATGAGGTCGCTGAGGATATGGAAATCGGAGATGCTCCCTGATTCAGATCTTGTCTTCCAGGATTCGAAGAGCGTCAGGAAGAGCTCGCTCTGCATACTGTGCAAGGGTTCGAGGAAACTGTGCGGGAAGAGCAGATGCCCCCTTCTGGTGAAGTACTACCACCGATCGAAGGTCATGCCCTTGCTCGACAGGCTCGACCTGGACGGGTCGTCCCCTCCTAGCGTCTTTGTGGGCCGACTGGGCTATCCCAAAGTGTACGTCGGACCGATGGTCCCTCCGGTCCACGGGGACACGGAGATCCTCGACCTTCCGGAGAGGTGGTTGAACAAGAGCATGGATGACATCATCAACTACAGGTTTCAGCTCGTCAGGGGGATGCACAGAACGTCCGTTCACGAGCTCGAGAATCCGGGCAGGATAGTGGACCTCACGAGGGAACTCGCCATGGCCACGTATTCAACGGATGTGGAGGCCGAGTTCACCAAGAAGCCCTCGGGGAGGCTTGTGCTCGACGACTCCAGTCAGCCCATGGGACCCTCGGCACCGCTCAAGGGATTCAACGTCGACAACCTGAGGATCGACAGAAGGATCGACCGGGCCCATAGCGACCACGACCTGCTGGCCAAGGATGCCGTCATAGAGCTGCATCAGCAGGGGATCCCGGTGACGAAGATACAGAGAGCCTTCAGCGTTGGGGCCTTCGGTGTGAGGAAAAGGAGGAAGATGGTCCCGACGAGATGGAGCATCACGGCCGTGGACGATATCACCGGCAAGGAGCTGAGGGAGGTCGTGAAGACGTTCGGGACGATAGACGACTACCGCATCTACTGGTCATCCAGGCTCGACAACAGATGGGCCGTCCTCATGATGCCCACGAACTGGAGATATGAGCTCATTGAGGCGTGGTATCCCGAGACCGTTTGGAACCCTGCCAAGAACAGCCGCATATTGCTTATCAACGACTGGGAGGGATATGAGGGTCGGACGACATACGCGGACATCGGCGGATGCTACTATGCTGCAAGACTGGCGGTCTGCGAATCCCTTGTCGCGGAGAGGAGACAGGCGAGCACCGTCATTCTGAGGGAGGCCCATCCCGGCTACATCCTACCGGTGGGCGTGTGGAACGTGAGGGAGAACGTGAGGAACGCTCTGCGACAGACCTACGAGAGCTTTGACAGCCTCAGGAGCGCCCTGTTCTACATCTCGAAGCGAATGGCCATCCCGGTCAAGAGGTGGATAAGGAACAGTCATCTTCTGAAGGACAGGCTCTACCAAAGGAGGCTGGAGGATTTTGCCGCAGGCTAGCTCGAGGGAGTACCCGCCCCGCCCCATCCTCTCCGTGGGAGCCATCGTGGTTCGGGACGGCGAGGTCCTCATCGTCAAGCGAGGCGTGGAACCCGGGAAGGGCAAGTGGAGCGTGCCAGGTGGAGCGGTCGAGTTGGGAGAGACAGTCGAGGACGCGGTCGTGCGGGAGACCTTCGAGGAGTCCGGGTTGGACGTGGAGCCCCAGAGACTCGTTGACTACTACGACTATGTGGGGAGGGACTCCGACGATGGGATTAGGTTCCACTATGTCATCGTGTACTGGCTGTGCATGCACGCTGGCGGTAAGGCGAGACCTTCCTCCGACGTGACCGACACCAGATGGATTCGCTTCGTGGAGCTCGGGGATTTCGACATCACGAAGGGCACCCTGAAGATGCTCCGAAAGGTCGAGAGGGAGCTGAGCGGGGGCGACCATGAAGATTAGAGAGGTCAAGTGCAAATCCGCCCTATCACGCTCCCGTCTTCCTGGACTGGTCTACGCGCTCAACCCGTACAGGGGCTGCTCTCACGGGTGCAAGTACTGCTATGCGAGCGCGGTTCTGCGGGAGACGCGCCCCTGGGGCGAGTTCGTCGACGTCAAGAGGAATGCTCCGACGATGCTCGCGAAGGAGCTCAGGACCAGGGAGAAGGGCATCGTTGGGATTGGAACGGTGACCGATGCGTATCAGCCGCTGGAGGAGAGGTTCGAGATCACGAGGATGTGCCTGGAGCAGCTGCTGCGTCACGGGTTCCCGGTGAGCATACAGACGAAATCGTCCCTGATCCTGAGGGACACGGATCTGCTCTGCGAGTTCGAGGAAGTGGAAGTGGGATTCACGCTGACTACGCTTAACGAGAAATGGAGAAGAGCGTTCGAACCCGGAGCCTCGCCATCCAAGGACAGGCTGGTGGCGATGAGGGACCTCTCTTCACGGGGGATAAGGACCTGGGCCTTCATCGGACCCATACTTCCTCGGGTGACGGAGAGGGACATAGAGGGGCTCCTCGATGGCATAACGGATGCGGGCGCATCCGAGGTACTGGTCGACAAGCTGAACATGAAGAGAGACACCTGGGCGAAGCTCAGACCTGTCCTTGAGGAGCACGGGATGGAGGGGGAGTGGCGGAACCTCGTCCGCGACAAGGCGTATTTCGACAACGTCGTGGACCGGATATTCGGCTCCTGCGAAACGAAAGGGATTAATTGCCTGAGTGCCTTCTGATGCGCGTGGAAATCAAGACCGTACACATCTTGTTAGTGATCGCGGCCGTCATTGTTGCCGCCGGAGCGTGGGTATGGGCGTTCTACGAGCTGCCCGAGCCGGAAGTGTGTGAGGGCTCGACATCAGGAACCTACTTGGGTTCCTTCTACGTCAACGAGGCAGGCAGCCCGAAAGGAGACTCCAACTACACCGCAACATACATTGCGAACTTGACGACAATGAACGGTGTTGGTGCCCTCTTCCTCGTGTATGTCTCAGGCGATGGCGACCAGCTCGCGAAGCTCATGTTCAACGTGAGCGGTTGCTGCGCCGCCGAAGAAGATGCTATCAAACTCACACTCGAGGGGAACGATATCACCTTGGATTGGATCGCGGAGGACCTTGTGTGGGAAGGGAACTACAGCAATCACTTCATTGCCTCCTGGGGGCCAGAGGCCGATCCGGAGGAGGATCGCGGCTCGATTCTCGCCCACTACTTCCCGGGATTGGCTGAGGACTACTACGTGGAGCTCAGGCTCGAACCCCCGTAACGGATGGGGATCGATGGTCGAGAGGTTGAGGTTCAGACCCAAGGCAAGGGGCATCCTTTGCGTCCGCCCGCTCTGGAACGCGCTGCCGATCCATCGCGTGTTCTATACTCCCTCGAGCGAGCGCGATGTCTTCGTCGATCGAATGGATGACATCCGGGCGTTGATGACGGTGGGGCGGCTTTCGCCCCGCATCGTGTCCATGGCGGGTACAAACGAGAAGGCTCTCCGAACTCTGCTCGACGACCTCGAGGGGCGGGAAGGAGTACAGGTTTCATGCCCTCGACGCACGAACCGCCGACCTGGTCCGACAGAGCTTTGACGTCCAGAGCGACAACCCTTCCTGGTTCTACACGCTCGAAAGGAAGGACTTCGTTGGTGACATCGGACACGAAGTGTCCCCGCTCGTGCCAGAGGACGCCGAGACCATCAACGAGCACTGGAACCCGGGAGAGGATTCCGCACGTTACATCCAGAGCCGGATAGAGAAGGGTCTTGCATTCGGGATGAGGGTGGATGGTGAGCTCGTCGCCTGGGATGCGACCCATCTCGAGACGGACCGGGCGATCATGGTCGGCCTCCTTCACGTCATGGAGAGATTCAGGAAGAGAGGCTACGCGAGGTCGATAACCACGACGATGATCAACGCTGTCTTCGAGAAGGGCAAGACGCCGATAGGCCATGTATTCAAGGACAACGAACCTTCCTTGAGGCTTACGGAGGAGATGGGCTTCAGAAGGAGGGGAGAACACACCTGGATGAGGGCAGTAAGCCCATGAGGATCGTCCCCTTGGCCGCTGACAGCATGGGCGCGAGGAGCATGTGCACGCTCGTCGAGACCGAGGACTGCAGCATCCTGATCGACCCGAACGTGCGCCTGGGTCCCCACAGATACGGTCTGCCTCCGCATCCATCGGAGAAGAGGAGGAGGGCGGAGCTGTGGAGAGGGATCAGGGACAAGGCGAAGAGGGCGAAGGTCTTCACCGTCAGCCACTACCACTACGATCACCACAACCCGGATGCTCCGAGCATGTTCCGGGGCAAGATCGCGCTGCTGAAGGACTACGAGAAGAAGACCAACACGAACCAGGGGAACAGGGGTCGGAGGTTCGCCAACAAG
>JAJISE010000055.1:0-5948 GCA_022848865.1 Candidatus Thermoplasmatota archaeon
CGATCACGGCGGTCCTGGTGGCTCTTCTGCTGCCCTTTTCCACGCTTAACGTTTCCGCAGGACCCAACGGCATGGACCTTCAGCAGAACCCAGACGACACCTTCTCCATCAGCGGAGACTTCATCAGGCTCGAGTACAACGGTGACTCGTCGCCGACCCTCGACTCGGTTGGTGTTTCCAAGAGCTTCGTGGTTCCCGCGTTTGAGCCACTCTTCGAATCGATCGATGTTCAGAACTTCTTGTCCATATCCGACCCCGTGGTTGATGGGGAACGCGTGGAAGTGTCCAGCAGTGACATGGTCATGGAGTTCCACAACAACCCAATGGCAACGATGAGCTTCGAGGCCACCGACGAAGGTCTTGTGACGTTCACGTTCGAAGAGGAGATCGGGGCCATTGTCGATGCGGGGCTGGCCCGAGTGGGAAAGGGAGGAACGACGGGCGAGCTTGTGGCCATGGGCGACGCGATCCTGGAGAAGTCCTTCAATCAGATTCGCCTCCGGATGGGCGATGGCGATCGGTGCTTCTTCCGCGCGTCAGTTGTGGCGGACGAGTTCATCGGACACGAGATCTCGACGGGCACGATCCTCGGGGAACTGTACATGATGCAGATAGGGGAGAACGTCGTCTCAGACCCCATCCAGTATCAGTCAGTCTCGATGTCGCCCTCGTTCGTGTCGACCGAGAAGGCGGTCGTCGACGTCTCCGGTGACTTCCCGGCCGGTGGAGTGGTCGTCCTGACCCTCGACAGAGCGATGTTCAGCGTTCCCGCTGAGGGCATTCACGTTCACATCGATGAAACCGAGACGGCGAGAGCGGACGATCTCGACCGGATTCTCGCGGGAGGTGACGATCCAGCGTTCTTCGCCTCGCAGAACGAGGACACGCTCGAAGTGTTCGTCTATCTTTCGCACTTCTCGGACCACAAGATAGTCCTCTCGGGAGCGGGAGAAGCCGCCTTCCCGTGGAGCAGTCTGGCGGCGGTCCTTGGAGCCTCATTCGTGCTTCTTGTGGCAACAGCTTTTCTCTTCAAGAGGAAGAACTAGGCGAACGTCCTCTTGATCGGAGCCGCGTAGATCCTCAGGATGTCCTCGGCCCTCGCTTTCCCATCCTTTATCAGCCGGTTCCTCACCTTTATCTTGCGGATGACCGCCTTGATCCTCCCGAACTCCACCATGTCCCCGGTGTAGAACTCCTCGTCCGGGGAGGCCTCGATTTCCTTCGTGATCGTCCGCCCCGCCCTGGTTATCGAGAACCTCACGACGACCTTGTCCATCCTCTTGGCCCAAAGCGTATCGATATCGGAGGAAAGGGCCTCCTCAGGCCTTCGACCTTCCCGCTCTATGCCAGTTATCACGATCTGCCCGCCCTCGAAGAGGAACCTGTCCCCCTTCCTCACGATCAGTTTCGGGTCGAGCTCGATGGATTTCTTCTCGGAAGCCTCACCCCTGCTCACTATCATCGGAACGGTCAGTGGCCTGGGCTCACTGATCCTCTCCCTTCTGGTCTGCCCGCAGTTCGTGCATCGGACGAGACCCTCCAGGACTATCTCCTTTCCCTCGGAGATCCTGCCCTTGACGATCCTGTGTGGCTTTTCCCCGCAGTTGGGACAGTCGAGAATCAGGGCGGAAGGCACGCGCACGATTCGTCATGATTCCGGACGGTATTATTCTTTTCTCCTCATCTTCATGGACCAGCCGCAGTCGGAATAGACCCTCCACCCTTTGGACTGCAGCGATCCGCCGCACTCTGGGCATCTGGCCATTTGCAGGAACTGGTCGAGCCAGGCCCGCCTGACATCCTCCACGGACTCTCCTTCGATCTTCAGCAGGATGGTCTTGAGCTCGTCGGTGACCGCGAGCTCCTCGAGGCCCGCCAGGTGGGGGACCTCTTTCTCGGGCGAGCCGATCCTCATGATCAAGGGCGCAAGGAGAATCCCCGCCGCTAGACCCATCAGATGCGCCTCGTGTGCTATGTGGCTGTTCGGGTTCAAAGCGAAGACCGTCTCCACCGCGATTATGATGGCGACCACGAAAGGAACGCGCATCGGGGGAAGCGGGAGCATCCTGATCTTCACCCTTGGATACAGAACCGCAAAGGCTCCCAGTATGCCAGAGATCGCTCCCGAGGCCCCGAGGACGAAGACGTGTTCGTTCAGATGCATCAGGCCGAATGCGAGCGTGCCGATCATTCCAGTGACGATGTAGATGACCGCGAACCTCGGCGCGCCGATCCTCTCCTCAAGGAGCGGCCCTATCAGTATCAGCGCTATCATGTTGAATATCAGATGAAAGAAGTTCGCGTGAAGGAACATGGACGTGAAGAGGGTGTACGAGCTCGCAGGCACTGTGAGGTGCACTGGCTGGAAGGCCAGGTCCAGGACGAGAGGCGAGACCTCGAGCCAGGACTCCATGACCTCAATCGCGAAGACCGCGCCGATGACAGCTGCCATGGTCAGGCTGAATGGGGCTCTCCTCACCAACGAGAAGATGATGCCTCCGAGAACCACCGCGACCACGATGGGTGTGAGCGGGCTCATTCGTCAGCAAGATGGTCGGGGGATATATTAACTCAGTGAGTTGCGCACGATCTCGGCGACCCTGGTGCCCGCTTTCCCATCCCCGAAGGACTCCCTTCTCGCACCCAGCGCGGCTTCCGACGTGACCGCGCTGATGATCTTGTCCCTGTCCGCACCCACGAGGATGTTCCAGCCGTCCTCCACCGTTTCCGGCCACTCCGTTTCCTCTCTCAGGGTGACGCACGGCTTCTCCAGAAGATACGCCTCTTTCTGAACCCCACCGCTGTCCGTCAGGACCTTCCTGCATCTCACGAGAAGCGCCAAGAAGTCCGTGTAGCTGAGCGGGTCCGTGATGTTCACGTTGTCTCCGACGTGTTCTTCGAGTCCGAACCTCTCAATGGCGGTTGTCGTTCGCGGATGCGCCGGGAAGACGACCTCCGTGTCCAGGCCGGAGACGGCGTCGAGAATCGCGCGGAGGTTACTCTCGTCCTCGGTGTTCTGCGGTCTGTGCAGGGTCATGAGATGGAATCCGCCTTCCCCGAGTTCCATCTCAGGAAGCACTTCTCTGTCCCTCGCCGCGGAAAGGAACCTCTCGAGCATGTCCTTCATCACATCCCCGACGAGATGCACGCCCGTCACTATCCCCTCCCTTTCCAGGTTGTCCACCGCCGTCCGAGTGGGGCAGAACAGCAGCCCCGAGAGGTGATCCGTCAGCACCCGGTTGACCTCCTCTGGCAATGACCTGTTGTAGCACCTGAGGCCTGCCTCGACATGGGCGACCTTGATCCCGATTTTGGCGGCCGCCAGGGAACCCGAGAGCGTGGAATTCGTGTCTCCATGGACCAGCACGAGTTCAGGCCGCTCCTTGACGAGAACGTCCTCGATTCCCTTGAGCATCTTGGCGGTCTGCACCGCATGCGTTCCGGACCCGACACCCAGGTTGTAGTCAGGTTCTGGCAGGTCGAGAGTCTCGAAGAACACCTTGCTGAGCTCGTAGTCGTAATGCTGCCCCGTGTGTATGACGACCTCCTCGGCGAACTCCCTCAATTCGCTCGTCAGAGCGGCCGCCTTGATGAACTGTGGCCTTGCCCCAACGATTGTGGCGATCTTCATCTCGCTTCGACTATGCCTCTCGGTATTTAACTCTTCTTTCCCCGTTTTCCATTGGGAGGGTTCATTCTCAAATCCGATAATGACGTTGGAAAGCTTGATATACACACCGATTTTTCGTGCTGACATAGCATGCAGTTTGAACCAGGACTAGAGTATCTCGCCACGTTCATCGCCTTCTCGGCGTCGCTCGTCGTGGCCATCGTCGCCCTTCCCCCCCTAATCAGGAAGATGAAGGAAGGGAAGATGGTTGGCTCTGACGTCAACAAGCCAGAGAAGCCGCAGGTCGCGGAGCTTGGCGGGATAGCGGCGGTCTTCGCCTTCTCGATATCTCTCTCGCTGATGGTTGGTGCCATAAAGCTCATGGACGACCTGTACGAGCCTCCCTTCCTGGCAGTGATCAGCGTCTTCTTCATCGCATCGATGATCGGGCTAATCGACGATATCTCCAAGATATCTCAGCGGACGAAGGCCGTCACTCTGGTCTTCGCCAGCCTTCCCCTCATGCTCGTTCATTTCGGATCCGAACATATCATATTCCCGTTCGATGTCGTCATCGACATTCCGTACTACGCTTACTGGTTGCTGCTCGTCCCAATCGGAATAACTGGTGGTGGCAACGCTATCAACATGTCAGCGGGCTACAACGGACTCGAGAGCGGCCAAATCGTGGTCATCTCCGCCTTCCTTCTCCTCATCGTCGGGCTGGGGAACCCGACGAGCTATGCCCTTCCCATCTTCGCTTCGCTTCTGGGATGTTCCCTCGCCCTTTACTACTTCAACAGACACCCCGCCAAGGTGTTCGTCGGCGACATCGGGACCCTCGGCATGGGCGCGGCGCTCGCCGCGGGCGTGATTATCGGGGACATCGAGTTCTTCGGCGCCATATGCCTGCTTCCGGCGTTCTACGAGGTCGCGGCGACCCTGTACTACCTCCGTGCGGGGAACAGTAACCGGCGGGAGGCCTGCCAGAATCCGGTGATAGATTCCCAGGGAAGACTATCCCCTCCCAAAGGGTCCGAGAGGTACACGCTCGCGTACCTCTTGCTCAGCGTCAGGCCCATGACTGAAAGGAAGTTGGTTCTGGTCATTCTCGGACTCTATGCCGCCTCGGGCCTCATCGCACTTGTGCTGAGCGTGGTCTGATGAAAGGAGCCGCAAGGTCCCGTGGTGGATTCGGTCGGCTGGGTCGGGCCTTCAGCGTCATCAGGAACTACGGTTTCTCCTCTCATCGGCTCGAAGAGAGCCTGGACTCGTTTCGGGAATTCCTCCAGGACAATGACTGTCCGGCGACCTTCGCCTGCCCGTCCGCCCTCCTGAGGAGGAGTGAAGACCTGGTAGGCTTCCTGAAGGAATTCGACGTGGCGATCCACGGGATGGAGCACATCGACTACAGGAACGTCACGGCCGAAAGAATCGGAAGTGACCTGCGCCAGGCCATCTCGGACTTCGAATCGGTCGGTCTGAATCCCAGCGGGTTCCGAGCACCGTATCTGCGCTGGAACAGGGACATGATCACGGCACTGGCCCGTTCTGGTCTGGCGTACGACTCATCGAGTTCTGTGTTCTGGAACGTCGGAGGACGCGACCTGGCTTCGCAGAAGGAAGTCAGAAAGGTCTTGGATTTCTATTCATCAGAGTACGAGGTCGACGCTCCCAGCCTACCCAGAATCGAGGACGGCGTCGTTCGCCTGCCCGTCTCTCTTCCGGACGATGAGATGTTGATCGAGAGACTGGCGATCGCCCGGCCGGAGGAGCTTCTCGCCTACTGGCTTGAAATGCTCAAGAAGTCGTATGAGAGGTCGGAGCTTCTCGTCCTCCAGGTTCATCCCGAGAGGTTCCCAATCTGCGAGGAGGCCTTGGGCCATCTGCTGGAAGAGGTCCGAAAGAGGAACATCTGGAACGCAACCCTTGGGGAAGTCGCCTCCTGGTGGACCGAAAGGAACGAAGCCGTGTCCGCCGAAGGAGACGTGACAAAGAATGGCGGACTTGTGGACAAGGGCCTGTGGCCTCAAGACCATCAGAGCGCATTCTGTCTGACGGGCGATATCGATGCTATGTCTGTTGGCGACTTCCTCAGGAGACACTTGTCGAGGAAGCACAAACGTTCAAGGCGGGGTACTTGAGTGAAGCTTATCCGCGAGGTTAAGGAGCAGGAATGGCGGGATTTCGTTAGAGAGATCCCTGAAGGGAACATCTTCCAGACCCCGGAGATGGCAAGAGTGTATGAGAAGACTCAGGGGTACGAACCCATCCGCATATTCGCGGTGCAGAACGGCGAGATCCAAGGCGTCCTACTTGCCACTCTACTGTGGACCGG
>JAJISE010000055.1:5958-11141 GCA_022848865.1 Candidatus Thermoplasmatota archaeon
TGGCAAGCGTCTATGAAAGCACTGTCCGCCACGAACCGGTCTCGGTATTCGCGGTGGAAGAAGGCCGCATTCAGGGTCTGGCGCTCGCGAGCCTGATCTGGAGCGGGGGATGGCCCATGAAGCCGTTCAGCAGCAGATGCATCGTGCAGGGTGGTCCCCTTCTCTCAAAGCCGAGCTGTGCGCCGACGCTACTGCGCGGTCTCGATGACCTCGTTTCCAAGAGGGCTCTCTACACGGAAATCAGAAATCTGCAGAAACCGGCGGAAGCGGTCCCTCTGTTCGAATCGTCAGGCTACTCCTTTGCCGCACATCTCAACTATCATCTCGACCTCCGAAAGAGCGAGGAAGAGATCTGGTCCGGAATGTCGAAAGGAAGGAGGAAGGGGATCTCAAGGGCGGAGAAGACTGGCCTCGAGGTGACCGAGATAACGGAGGAAAGGCAGATAGACGAGTTCTATGACATCCTGAAGGAGACCTATTCCAGCTTAGGAATGCCCCTTGCCGACAAATCCCTTTTCACTTCCGCTTTCAGGATCCTACGACCCCTCCAAGAAGCGAGGTTCCTTCTCTGCAACTCCGAGGGGAGAACGGTCGCCTGCAGGGCCGCCCTTCTCTTCAGAAGAACCATGTACGATTGGTATGCTGGGTCAGTGACAGAAGAGAGAGCGAAAAAGGCCGACGAATTCCTCGTGTGGGACATCCTCAAGTGGGGGATCTCCAAAGGCTATGAGACCTTCGATTTCGGAGGGGCAGGCTCTCCCGATGAGGAGTACGGTCCTCGAGAATTCAAGCGAAGATTCGGCGGGGAAATGACTGAGCCAGGCAGGTTCGAGAAGGTTTATAAGCCGACCCTGTTTTCGTTCAGTAAGAAGATGTTCCGCTTTTACCGGAGACTGTTATGAAAAGAAACGGTGTATGCGCGTCTTTGAGGGCAAGGGCCCGATTTGGAGGGTTCCAATGAGAATCTTGTTTCTCTTGGGTCATCCCGCTCACGTTCACCTATTCAGGAACCCCATCAGATTGATGCAGGACGAAGGTCACGACATCAGAATCGGTTGCATCGAGAAGGAGATCACGAAGGACCTCCTTTCCCACTACGGGCTTCCCCACGTGTCCATTGGACCCAGTCAGAAAGACCTTCTTGCGAAGTCTCTGGACACTGTGAGGAAAGACTTTCGAATGGTCCGACTGATCAAGGAGTTCGATCCCGACATTGTGGTCAGCACCGGAATCCCTTATGCCTCCCACGCAGCGAAGCTCTCGGGGATCCCCTCCATCGCATTCAGCGATACCGAGATCGCGACTCTCGTAATCAAGAGCATGCTTCCGTTCGTATCGGCGGTCTGCACTCCGTCATGCTTCTCTCTCGACCTGGGAGACAAGCACATCAGATACGATGGCTACCACGAGCTGGCCTATCTCCATCCAAACTACTTCGAGCCCGACAAGTCGATTCTCTCCGAAGTCGGACTGCAGGAAGGCGAATCCTTCTTCCTCGTCCGGTTCTCCTCCCTGGATTCCAGTCATGACATTGGTTGGCGGGGGGTGTCGGCTTGGGGAGACGATTCACTGATGCGGTTGCTCAAGGACTTGGAAGAGTTTGGGCGGGTGTTCGTCATGTCGGAACACTCGCTGTCCCCGGACCTGAGCAAGTATGTTCTTCGGATCCCTCCGCACCGACTCCTTGACATTCTGCCTTTCGCGCGGATGTACATCGGCGAAGGCGCTACGATGGCCTCGGAGGCCGGCGTCCTGGGCGTCCCTTGGATATTCGTGTCCAAGACAGACCGCGGCTACCTTGCCGACCAGGAGCAGAAATACGGCCTCGGCTATCATTTCACAGACGCGGAGAAGGCCAGGGAGAAGGCGATGGAATTGCTCGAAGACCCTCAGCTGCACGAGAAATGGAAATCAAGGAGGGAGAAGCTCCTTAAAGAGAAGGTGGACGTGACGAAGTTCATCGTCGATTTCGTGCTCGGATGGCCTGAGAGCTTCGAGAGGATGAAGGTTAGCGGATCACTATGACGAACGCGTCCCGCCCCAGGGTTGCCTATCTGGTCTCGATGAAGAGCGGAATCCACAGCTTCGTTTTCAGAGAGCTGGAAGAGCTCGAGAGACACGGGCTCACTTTCTTGCTGTATCCCACGAAGGTCGGGAAAGGTCCATACATGCCTCACAGCCAGTGGAAGCTCCGTCGCTTCGGAGCTGGAACGTTAGTTCTCGGCTTTGCCAAGTCCTTGTTCCGTAGGCCCAGGTCTCTCTTGCGTGTCCTGATCGAGGCCGCCAGGTTTCGGGCTTGGGTGGATGTCGCTCTTGCATTGGACTTCTCCAATCATATGGAGGAAGAGGGCATCACGAGAATACACTGTCACTTCGGCGACCACAAGCTCTTCATCGGCTACTTCATCGGGCAGATGCTCGACCTGCCGGTATCCGTCACAATCCACGCGTACGAGCTGTACAACAACCCGAACCCCAGGCTTTTCAGACACGTGCTGGACAGGATCGGTGACGTGATCACGATATCCGACTACAATAGAAGAGTGCTCGAGCGGGAATATGGAGCCCCCCCGGAAAAGGTCCACACAATCCGGCTCTTCACCGACAAAGGCCTCGACGAGGAACCCGCACGTTCTCGCTCCGGTCCCTTCACGATACTCATAGTCTCGAGATTCGTTGAGAAGAAAGGTCACGGGACCCTCTTCAGAGCTGTTGCGAGGCTTAGGGACCTTGACGTCAGACTCCAGGTTGTTGGCGGTGGACCCTTGGACCTGAAGTCAATGGTCTCCCGAATCGGAATACAGGACAAGGTCGAATTCCTGGGGAAGGTGCCGGATGACGCGTTGAAGGAGCTGTATCAAGGTTGCGATGTCTTCTGCCTGCCATCCGAGACGCCGGAATCCGGGGACAAGGAGGGCATACCAGTTGTTCTCATGGAGGCTATGGCATATGGGAAACCGGTCATTGCGACTCGCCACGCAGGAATACCAGAGATTGTCGAGGAAATCCTCATCGACGAAGGCGATGATGAGGCCCTTGCGGAGAACATCGAATCGCTGATGAACGACAGAGAACTCGGAGCGAGACTGGGAGAGAACAACCGGCGGATAATCAGGGAAAAATATTCAAGCGAGAATGTTAATGCGCTTCTGAGGATCTTCAGAAGGGATGATGCATGATTCGAAGCGATATCGGAAGTGAACAGACTCTGTTCCTTCGGGTTGAGGATCGTGCCCTCTGTAATCAAGAACCAGGGTTGATCTGAGCGATGTCGACTGCGGCTGTGACAATCAAATCGCGGATTCTGTCCAGGAAGACGACGTATTGCTTTCTGGCGGTCCTAGTGCTCGTCAACCTGATCTACAGGTATCCAATCGGAATCACACATGAGGTGGGAGCCGATACGACCTTCATCCACAGCCTGGCGAACTCACTCTCCCAGGAGGGCCATGCAAAATGGGTGCTCAATCCATTGTCTTTCTTCGGCCTGTACGCTCTCTCCTATCCCAGTGCAGCTCCGTTCCTGATTTCCGTGATATCTGAGATGGCGGGAATGAGTATCGAGCTCACAATTCTCATCCTCGGGACGCTCTTCGGGGTCATTGGGTCCGTCTCTTCGTTTCTCGTGGCCAGAGAGATCATCAAGGATGAACGCTACGCCTTTGTCGTCGCCCTTCTGTTCTCACTAGCCCCCTTCTTTCTGAAGGACACAACATGGGTGGGCTCGTCCAGAGGCTTTGTCGTGGCCTTCCTGCCGGTGATAGCCCTCCTGCTGTTGAAGCAGCTGAGGTCTGGCGACTCCCGCTACCTCGTCCTGGCCATATGTGCATTCGTCTTCATCTGCTCCATGCATCGAATGGGATTCTTGGGCGTGTTTCTGTTCATCGCCTTTGGGTTCATCCCTTCGCTTCACAGAATCACTCAGAAGATCAGATTCGCCCTGGTGAAATATGAGAAGGTCTTCAGGGCCATGGCCGTCCTCGTGGCCCTTCTCGGCTTCTTCCTCCTGTTCTATGTGCAGATTTTATTTCCAGGCTATGGCGGTTTCGATATACGAGAAGAATATCGCCTGGGGACGTTCTTCGAAGGCGAATCGGTTCCCGTATTGCTGCTGAACATGGGCGTGAACTTCACCGGGAAGGTGGGCCTCCTGGCACCCTTGACGATCATTGGATTGGTGATGTACACTTGGAAACGGCCAAAGGAGGTACACCAGAAATACATCCTGATGCTGGTGTTCATACTCATACCCTTTCTCTCGCTCAGAGACTACATCTCCGAGTTCATGATACTCTTCTTTGTCTTCCTCATCGCCTTCGCAATGGTCTATCCTCCTCTGGTTCTTAGAAAGGGTGGCAAGATGATCGGTGTCCTTGCCATCATACTGCTGGTGGCCTCTGCGGGTTTCTCTTGGGAAATGAAGGATTATTGGAGACACAAGTACAGAACTGACGACCAGATCTCTGAGGACACTTATGACGCAGCCATATACATCAAGTCAAGAACCACCGGGATAATCGCCACAAACGATGGCCTAATTGGAGGAAGCGCCGTAGCGATTTCCGGGAGAGGGGCACTTCCTTTTGGCGGCGCTTCAACACATTGGTACAGCGCCCAACAGTTGATTTTCGGCACAGAAAGATACGAGAACCTGCTTTTCTTCCCGGCCTCGGACTTGGAGGTTAGAAGACTCGACTACGATGAAATCACCTTCAACACAGACGAAATCATAACGGCAACAAACGCTCCCAATGCGTTGATTGACTGGGAGTCAATCTTCTACAATCCGCCCTCGAGTGCTATCGTGGATGAGGAAGTTGAGAAATATTCGATTCATTACATCTTCGTGAACAGTCGTATGCCTAATCATTTCTTCTCCTACGTCTTGAGACCTTCGCCATTTCTCGTAGGAATGCAGCATGGTGAGAATGCGCGGTACAGAGTTTTCGAGAACGAGAATCATGCTCTTTGGTACTACAACTAGGAGGCTCTCAATTGAAGGTCCTGATGATCACACCATTTGCTAGGCCTGTATTGGGTGGCATATCCACGTATCTTGACGGCCTTTCCAGTGAACTCAGAAAGCGCGAAGATGCAGTTTGCGTTGTAGTTGCTGAAGAGGGAGAAGGCACGGCCGGACCGACTCATATGCGGCGGAGTTTTCCTGGATTTCTCGCCGAAGG
>JAJISE010000056.1 GCA_022848865.1 Candidatus Thermoplasmatota archaeon
GCTTCTTGGTCGTCCTCGCGAGCGTCTTCAAGATCTTGGACGCGGTTGCGGGAAGACCGAGTATCTTCTCCGCCAACTTGGTGAGCTTGTACAGCGCCTTCCTTTCCGCTGGATGGGTCATTCAGCAGGACGTACGCAACGGGATTATATGAATTTTCCTTTTCATAGATATGGACGCATGCTATTGTTCGGAATAAACGTTAAATAGACAGATATCATAACCGGCAATAGTATTTGTTCATCTTGAATTTCAACAGGAGGAGCTATGTTGGCCTCTAGGCAGGGAAACGGCGGAGTTCCGATAGTCCTCACCGCTCCACGCTCCGAAATCAGCACCTACAGCGGTGACCCGTTCACGGCCTTCGTCGCCACCTTCCCGAGGAAGCTCATTCCCAGCTTCTTCGTCAAGAGCGAGTGGCTGGAGGCGAAGGACAACGCTGACGGCACCGCCAGGTTCCTTCCTTACGGGTTGAGGAAGGTGGAGGCCATGCTCATCGACGAGTTCGGCGAGGAGAACGTCGCTTCCGTGCACCCGGACAACCTGAACAGGTTCGTCGGCCCGGATACGAAGGCGGTGGGTGTCTCCACGATGGACTCCATGGGGCTGGCCTATGTCTCTCTCACGTACAACTCGCTTTTCGGCTTTGGTGGGGAGTCCCTGGACGCGTACGAGTTCGAGAAGGTCCTGGGGGACCCGGCCTTCACCAGGTTCGACCCGAGGATAATCGTTGGCGGGGCTGGCTCGTGGCAGGTCCGCGACGCCGGCAAGATGGAGGAGCTCGGTATCGACACGCTCGTCCACGGGGAGAGCGAGAACGTCCTGACGGACCTGTTCCACAAGGCCCTGAACGGCGAGGCGCTTCCCAAGGAGGTCTACGGTCCGGCGGTGGACGACGACTCCATACCCTCGATCAAGCGGGCCGCCAGCTACGGCGTCGTGGAGATCACGAGAGGCTGCGGAAGGGGCTGCTCCTTCTGCTCCCCGACGAACAGGAGGAAGAACTCCCGCCCGCTCGACTTCATCATGAAGGAGGTTGAGACGAACGTCAGGGGAGGGACCAACTCCATCTTCACGGCGACCGAGGACATGTTCATCTACCAGTGCGGCCCGAAGTTCAAACCCAACCGGGAGGCCGTCGTCAGGCTCTACAAGTCCATAGCCGAGCACCCGGGTGTGGATTACATCCATCTCTCGCACGCTTCCATCGCGCCGGCGGTCTACGACCCCGACATGGTGGAGGAGCTCACTCCCATACTGGAGGAGAAGTCCCTGTACTCGCCCAGGCTGAGGAAGAGCTACGACAGACGGTTCCCGACCGTCCTCTTCGGCATCGAGACCGGCAGCATCCGAATAATGGAGAAGTACATGCGCGGGAAGGCCCTGCCGTACGACGTGAAGGACTGGCACGAGATCGTGACGCAGGGCGTGGGCATCTTCAACGACAACGGCTGGCGGCCCTTGGGGACGATAATCACGGGCTGGCCCGGCGAGACCGAGGACGACACGATGGAGACCCTCGAGCTGCTGGACAAGATGAAGGACCTGGACATGTTCTACGTCCCGCTGCTCTTCATCCCGCTCCACGACAGCAGGCTGAGGGACGAGAGGATGATGCCCCTGGAGAGGCTCACCGAGGCCCAGCTGGACTTCCTCGCCACGTGCTGGAGGTATAACATCAGCTGCTGGGACAGGAAGTGGCAGCCCATCTACTCCATAGCCTCGATGGCGTCGTATTACATGTACTTCCGATGGAAACACGGCAAGAGCTTCAAGCAACCCGCCCTCAGGATAGCGGGGCTCCATCCGGGGCTGTATGTGGGAAAACACAAGGAATGCGACCCGCAGGCGTGCTCAGAGCCTCGGCCTCCGGACATGGGCGGCTGATCAGACCGTGTCGATTTTGTAGAGGACCATCATCCCCTTCAGCGTGAGGTGGACCTGGTCCGCGAGGTCTACTGCCTCCTCCACGCCCGCCTCCGTGCCCCACTCGTACACGAAGTCGTAGTTCCCGGTCGTTGGGACGAAGCCGAGCGAGTGCAGCCGCTGCGCGACCTCCGAGGGCCTCGCGCCGTCGCTGTTGAACGTCACGGTCAGATAGGTTATCATCCAACCCAAAGAACCACGCGGGCTATCTTAAATGTTGCCCTATTCCCCGCCCTTGTCGAAGTCCTTCTTCATGGCCTCGAAGGCCCTTTCGTACTGCTCGAAATAGTCCGAGCGTATGAAGTTGTCGATCACCTCGTAGGGCATCTTCTCCAGTATCTTGTCGACCGTCATCAGCGCGTCGCGGGCGTCTATGATGTCGTTCTCGTAGACTTGGAGCTTCTTCTCCATCTTCCCGAGGCGCTCGCTCTCCCTCTCCGCTTTTTCCGCCCTGTCCCTCGCCTCGTCCAGCAGCCTCTCGATCTCTGATTCTCTCTCCTGCGCGGTCCGGAGCTTCTCCTCGGCTTCCTTCGCGCGCTCCTCGAGCTCTTCCTTCTTCTTCTGCAGCTCCTTCCTCTCGGCCTCGAGGCCCTGCATCTCATCGCTCGAAGCGGACGACTTCCTCTCCTCGAACTCCTGGATGTCCGTCTCCAGCCGTTCCCTCTTCTCCTGGATGATCTCCCCTTCCTGCTTGTACGTGTCCTCGGCCTTCTGCACTTGTTCGCGGAGCTTGTCGAGCTCATCGCCCTGCTGCGAGAGGTTCACCTCTCTCCTCTCCAGCTCAGCGTGCTTTTCCTCGAGCTTCTCCCTCTCCTGCTTGATCTTCTCCTCGAGCTCCCTCTCCCGGTCCTGAAACTCCTTCACCCTCTTCTCTATCTCCCGCTCCTTCTCTCCGATCTCGGCGATCTTCTCGTCAGAGACCGCGGCCGCAGAGGCCTCGAACTCCGACTCCCTCTCCTCCAGGTCGCGGGCCATCTTCGTGAGCGTCTCCTTCAGGTGGTGGACCTCTCGCTCCCCGAGCTTGATCCTCTGATCGGCCTCGCGGGCGACGTCCTCGTAACCCTCGAACTTCCTCATCAGCTGGTCCAGCTCGGCCGTCTTTTCGTCGAGCTGCTTCATTCTCTCATCCAGCGACCGTTCGACCTCTTCCTCCTTCTGTCTCACTTCCAGCTCCCTCTCGAGGAGGCTCTCGTCGCTCTTCGCCAGCTCCTTGAAGAATGTGATCATGTTCTTCGTGTTGTCCTCCAGGAACGCTCCTCTCTCCTCCAGCTTCCTCTCCACCCTGAGCAGGAGCTCTTCCCGCTTCTCCATCTCCCTCAGCTTGTTCTTCCACTCGTCCCTGAGGCGGGAGGCGGTCTGCCTCTCCGATCCCAGCTGTCTCCGCTCCTCCTTGAGCTTCCCTATCTCGTCGCTGAGCAGCGTCGTCCGCGCCCTGATGAGCTTCTTCTTGACCTCGTCGAGCTCCTTCTCGCGCTTGCCCAGTTCCTGCTCCTTCTGGAGGAGACGCTCCTCCTTCTCCTTTATGGACTCGGCGTCCGACGTGATCCGCTCGGCCTCCTCTCTGAGCAGGGCGGTGGACTGCATGATGCTCGTCTTCAGGTCATCTATCGTGGCCCTCCCCTTTGCACCAGTGCCCTTCTCCGCGTCGCCTTCCTCGAGCTGCTTCAGGCGCTTCATGTCCTTATGTATCTTCTTCCGCTCCTCCTTCAGCCGTTGCGTCGAGTCAGCCCTCTTCTGTTTCGACCCTTTGCCCTTCTTTCCGGAGCCCTTCTTGGTTGCCATGAAAATCATCGTTGCTATCATGTCCATCCCCTTCGTCATCTCTGTCTGGTTCCCCCTCTTCTCCCATTACACTAATTTTCTCTGGCATATTAATATCTATTGGTGGATTGGACCCGTCCGTCCTGATGTTGACTCGCGGAGAATCACTGCGTTAGCTTTATATCGGACATAATCGGTAATACGCTCCGGTGGGTTCTTAGCCATGCCGGAGGACAAGATCGAGTGCGAGGTCTGCGGACATCTCAACAAACAGAAGGCCGAGTTCTGCAAGGAGTGCGGAGTGAAGCTCGGGGTCAGCGAGGGCGATGAGGACATCGACAAGCTGCTCGAGGATCTGGCCGGAATAGAGGCTCCCGCAGAGGGCACGGACGAGGCACTGGACCTTGACAAGGAGATTGTGGACGAGCTGCTCGACTCCCTCCTGATCGAGGAAGAGGGAGACCTCTTCGAGTGCCCGGTCTGCAGCAGCATGATCGCGGTGGAGTCCTCTGTGTGCCCGGAGTGCGGCACCGAGTTCGCGGAGCTCCTGGAGAAGCCCCGTGAGGAGCCGAAGCTGGAGGAAGAGATCGAGCTCCCCGCAGAGGAGGAACCAGTCAAGGTCGAGGTCTCCGAGAAGAAACCCAAGCTCACGACATCGAGCGCCAGGATGATCGACGCCATCGTCGTGGGGACCATAGCCGCCCTGGTCGCTGTCTTCGCTGTCTTCCAGATGTGGGACTGGAACACATACTCGGAGAGCACGCTGCCACTCATCGTCTTCGCCGTGATAGCGATCGCCGGGACGCTCCTCGGATTCATATTCTTCAAGATCAGCACGTCGGCGGTGGCCCAAGGCGACCGTCTGGTCAAGGACGGGCACTACTTCGAGGCCGTCCAGCATTACAACAGGGCGATACGGATAGGCTCGAAGCCCGCGACGGCATGGACGTCGAAGGGCGTGGCCTACAAGAGGCTCAAGCAGTATGACGAGGCCCTCAAGTGCCACGAGATAGCGCTGAAGATGAACCCCAAGAACGAGATCGCCTGGACGAACAAGGGCGATGTGCTCTTCAGGCTCGAGCGGTTCGACGAGGCACTGAAGGCGTTCGAGGAGGCCCTGGACATCAGGCCGAAGTACGCGATCGCGTGGAACAACATGGGCGCCACACTCGCCCGGATGGGCAGGTTCGAGGATGCGAAGAAGTGCCACGATCAGGCCATCAAGATAAGGCCAAGGTACACGGCCGCGTGGCTGAACCGCGGGGAAGTGCTCGTCAGGCTCGGAGAAAGGGACGAGGCCGCCAAGTGCCTGCAGAAGGCCAAGGCGCTGGGAGCCTAGCCCCGGAAGCCCTTCGCTATCACGTACATCTCTGCGCTCTCCGAGATCGTCGCTTTTGGTCGGTGACCCTTCACGAAGGAGAACCGCTTCCTGACGCTGTCCATGTAGTCATTGTACATGTCCCCCTGGAAGACCTTCATGACGGCCTTCCCTCCCTTTCTGAGCACCTGGTCGGCGACCGCCAAGGCCATCCCGCTGAGGTGCACGGAGAGCGCGTGGTCCTTGCTCCTGTTCCCGCTCAGCTTCGGCGACATGTCGCTCAGCACGACGTCCACGGTCCCGCCTGTCCACTCCTTCAGCCGCTCAACCGCGCCCTCCGTCTCCAGATCGAGGGTCATGATGGATATCCCCTCCATGTCGCGGATGCGGACCCGGTCGACCGCGAGGACGGTTCCCGCCTCTCCCACGATCTCCTTTGCCACCTGCGACCAGCCGCCAGGGGCGGCCCCGAGGTCGAGGACGGTGTCCCCTTCTCTGATCAGATTGAACTTCTTCACGATCTGCCTGAGCTTGTAGGCCGCCCGGCTCCTGTACCCGGTCCTCTTGGCGGCTCGGTAGTACTGGTCCTTCTTCCTCTTCTTCAGCCAAGCCCTGGTCATTGCCGTCTCATCGATGAGCTTCGGCATAACCGTTTCGGTGGGCGATGTGCGGGGAGTGCGGTTGCGATCAATGAGGCGAGCGGGAACCTTGCTCTACTTAAGTGTTCCGAAAAGGCATTATACGCCACCGCGCGGGCGGGAACGGAGAAACAACGGAGGAATACGGAGCCGGGAACGGAGCGGAACGGAGACTCAACGGAGAAGAACGGAGCGAGCATACAGCGAGCTTACAGAACCTTCAGAGAAACTTCGGAGGTATCTCGGAGGAGTCCCGGAGTAGTCTCGGAGGAGTCCCGGAGAAACAACGGAGCGAGCATAGGGCGAGCTCACGGAACGGACGGAGAAACTAACGGAGAACAGAGAACTCGGAGAGCGGCCGAAGAAACCTCGAAGCCGTGTCGAAGAGAGAGGTCGGAGAGTAGTACAGGATTTGTATAGCCCGTGTATAGGAATTGTATAGGATCCCTATGGGAACAGTATGGGATTCCTATGGGATTCGTATGGAAATTGTATGCGATCCGTATGAGTATCTCATGGTCATCCCCTGAGCATCCTATGGTCATCTCCTGCGAAGGGTATGGAAACACTATGCAAAGAGTATGGAAAGAGTATGGAACCACCAAGCGAAATGATGCGGCGGCGGTCGGCATCTCCATGGGCTACTCCGTCATGACCATTATCCTCGGCTCGGGCGCGACATCGACCGTGTACCGCCTGAGGGTTATCTTTGCACCGCCGAACTCGAGCTGAGCGGGGAGCTCCTCCTGCTTCGTCCCCTTCACCTTCTCGTCCAAGAAGTCCGCGAGCGGGAAGACGTCCTCCTCCGAGAAGTCCGTGGCGACGACCTTGATGACAAGGGAGAACTGAACGGGAATGCCCTCCAATGACTTCAGCAACCTGTTCCTCAGTACCTCCTCCTGCGTTTCGTCACGCCCCCCTGCGCGGCTCTGAATGAGGTGTCGATTGATAAATCTATCGCGGGGACGGGCGGTTGGCGGGCGGCGATGGACGCTATCCACCCTGATAATCTGGCGGAAACGCATTTATAGAGCGGAAAGCGCAGCCACAGATTAGTGACCGAGATTCAAGCGATGGAAGAGCGACCCTCGATGAAGGTGAAGATCTGCCTCGTTGGGGATTTCCAGGTCGGCAAGACCAGCCTGATACGAAGGTTCGTCCTCGACCAGTTCGACGAGCGATACCTCGAGACGATAGGGACGAAGGTGTCCAAGAGGATCATCAACGTGGACAACCCCGCCGAGGACGGCATCCTCCGCGTCAAGCTGATGGTCTGGGACATCATGGGCCGCAAGGAGTTCGGCGACCTCCTCCGCGAGGCGTACTTCTACGGAGCAAAGGGGGTCGTCGCGGTGTGCGACCTCACCCGGCCGGAGACGGTCGACAGCCTGCGCGAGTGGATCGACTCGGTCATGCGCGTGGCGGGCGAAGTCCCCGTGCACGTACTCGCGAACAAGGCGGACCTCGAGCACGAGGTGGACGAGAAGGTCGTCGCTGACCTCGCCGCTGAGTACGGATCGTCGTACCACCTGACGAGCGCGAAGACGGGCAAGAACGTGGAGGTCTGCTTCGCCGATATCGCTCTCAGGACCTCAGCGATGTACTTCGGTGCGCTGGAGGCGGAGCCCAAGGAGACGGTCACCGCCGCGGCGGACTGAGTTCGACGGTTGTACCAAACCCTTTTTATGTCATGTGCGGTTTGTTAGCAGCTGAGCGGTTCACCAAAAAGATATATACATGCAGCGTAATCCGCTCGATTACCATCCACCTTGGAAGATTCTGATACTAGGAGGAGGACTTGGAATGCAAGAGAAGAGAAAGGCATCGATAAGCGTGATATTGGTGATGGTTTTTGTGTTAGGGCTATTCGTTCCGATGAGCCAACACGCTAGAGCAGCCATACCAGTACCTCACAACCAATATGGACATGCGCAGGACATCGGCGGGGTGAATTTCACTGATGGGTCATTCATGTCTTCATGGATTGACGGTGTGATGTACGGATGGAACTGGACGTTTGAGGATATTCTCGACCTCGATCCGCTGAACCGGTCAAGCAAGTATGACATTGACACCGCAGGAAACCAGGTCACCATACCCGGTGATCCTGACACCCCAGGGGTGAAGGAAGGCGGTGACCACAACATCGATGACATCATGTACGTCTGGGGAGACATGACGGAGACTGTCGTCAATCTCATGAGCCCAACGACGATCTTCGAGCAGACGAATGTTTGGCAGACCTTCGTGGCAGAGTACATCGACATGACAATCGCCCCGACGCAGCCGTCTGCGCTGCCGAAGATAAACAACATCGTGACGCTGCCTGGCGACGCAGGAACGCAGTACATATACATCTTCGGTCCGCCAGGAACGTCCATGGACGATTTCTATCTGGAGAAGAACGACGGCGTGCTCCACAACGTGGCGACGCAGATCTTCCTCTCCGGGACGATATCCGAGACGATGTACTTCTACGTCGATCTCGGAGCGACGGACTATCTCGACCCCGTGGGTGATGAGCTGAAGCTCGTCTGGGAGAATCCAGGCGGTCCAGGAACGCCTTTTGGCGGGATGGACGTCGTTGTGGACAGGGTTGAGTACAACGCCACAGCTGGCGGGTCGCACTACGGGGAGCCCGACAACACGATAATGCCCGATGCGGTTCCGCCTGGGCCTGGCTTTGACATTCACAGGGGGCCCATGCCTGGGTTTGACACGAATGATTGCTCTGCGGACTTCTCTAGCGGTACCGAGCCGGGGAGGCCTCCTACAGCGCCATACGCGCTGAGCGTGGAGGGTCTCCTGGCGACGGGTCCGGGACAGACGATTTCACCTGTGACCAACAGGGTCAACCCGCTCCTTGGTTGGACGCACCAAGACCCTGACACACCACCCAGTCCGCAGTTCGGCTACCGACTCGAGATTGCCACAGATCCGGCCTTCGCCGCGGTGACCTGGTCAAGCTATCAGCCCGCCAGCGGTGCAAGCACGGAGGTCTATTCAGGTCCAGCTTTTTCACCTGGACTCTGCTACTACTACCGGGCAAGAACGAGGGACGCATTCGACTATGGTCCCTGGGCTGACACCGAGGTCTGCATGAACACGCCACCGGATGCTCCAATCAACATATGGCCCGCAAATGAGACGATAGATCCCGTCGACGTCAACATATCCTGGAGCGTCGTGACGGACGACGATGGTCACTCCATCATGTACGAGGTTCAGGCGGATGACGAAATAACGTTCACTTCGCCGTACGAGTTCAACCCTGCCCCAACCTCAGACAACTTCTCAATCTCACATACGTATCCGGCACTGTCGCACTTCTGGTATCGAGTGAGGGCGCATGATGGGTACGAGTACTCAGCCTGGAGCAGCGACGCTGGTTACTGGTGGTTCGATACGACCAACCCGCCCATTCCACCGGTGCCAGTAGACTTGTCGGTCGAGGGCTTCCTCTTGGGATCTCTTGAGGCAGATCACCTCACGAACCGAGTGAATCCGGTATTCAGCTGGACCTTCACGGATGGCAATGGCGGCGATTCCCAGCAGGCCTTCAGCGTGGAGATCCGAGACGCTGCGGGAGGATTTGGCAATCTGATCTGGATCGACACCGGTGGAGCCGCCGAGCAGGTGACATACACCGGCCCACCGCTGGACGTGTGCAACATGGACTACTGGTTCCGAGTGATGGTCCAGGACAACTCTGCGAGCCAACTCTGGAGCGTGGATTGGGTAGAGCGCTCATTCCGCTCGAACTGCATACCGACGGTTCCAGTACTATTCGACCCGCCGGACCAGTCACTGCAGCCGGAGAGAGCCGCGCAGAACGTCGTATGGCTGCCCTCCACGGACCTTGACATACTGGATTCGATCACCTACGAGTGGGTAGTCGACCAAGACTGCCCTGCCACAGTTCCGTACATCGCGAGCGGGACGACATCAGCCACTTCCTCAGCCCCGTTCGACACGACGGGAATGGCCGGTACATACTTCAACTGGACCGTTCGTGCTGGGGACAGCTGGGAGTGGAGC
>JAJISE010000057.1 GCA_022848865.1 Candidatus Thermoplasmatota archaeon
TTTCAGCGCGGCAGCAGCCCGCGCGCCGTCTTCGTGAAGAGCAGGCGGTTCGCGACGTAGGTGTGGATGCGCTCGGAGCGGTCGAACGGGCGCCAACGGGCCGTCTTCGACCCGACGACGTCGAAGCCGAAGAGCTCGTTCTCCTCGCCGTCCCTTGTGTAGTCGGGAAGGCTGAACCCTGAAGAGGGGCCGAGGTAGGCGTACACGGCACCGTCATCATCGGAAGAGCCGTTGTAAGGCGCCCCCACGATCAGGTCGTCGTACGTGTCCCCGTTAAGGTTGGCGCTCGCAATGGACCAGCCGAACTTGGCATCCGTGCTTCCCGGTCCGATGACTATCTTGTCGGGCGTGGAAAGCGTCCCGTCGCCGCTGAGCCCACGGATGCTGGTTCCGGAGTAGACATAGACTGCCCCTGTGTCATTGGTTGCCTGATAGTATCCTGGCGCTCCGACAACGGCATCGTCAGCGTAGCTCGAGTCGCCGTC
Source organism: Candidatus Thermoplasmatota archaeon (assembly GCA_022848865.1). Classification (NCBI taxonomy): domain Archaea; kingdom Methanobacteriati; phylum Thermoplasmatota; species Thermoplasmatota archaeon. The sequence continues at coordinate 486 of JAJISE010000057.1, forward strand.
GAAGTCGCCAGCTGTGACTGAGAGTCCTGTGTAGTCTCCCTGGTTCTGTCCCTTGAGGGTGATGTTGGCATCCTCGCCCTCCGACACAGAGACGCTGACGGCCATGTAGTCGAAATCCACATCCTTGTTGGCGGATGGGTTAATGAATCTGAAATCGAGTCCACTGATCTTGCTCCAAGAGTCAACGCCGAGAGCATATATGTCGGCGGAGTCGTTGTAGTCGGATCCCTGGTTACTTGGGACTATCCCCGTGTCCACCCAGTTTGAGCCGTTGTGGATCTCGATCGGCTCTGTTTCGGAGTAACCAGCTTCCGTCTTGTATTGAACATACAGCATGACGCCTGTTATCGGTCCACTCATTCCTGTTGTGTCGAAGTTTACTATCCACATCCATCTCGTTCCGTCTCCGATGACCTTGTAGTAGACTTCGTTGTCACTCGTAAGATTGTCAATGACCTGGTTCGTGTTGTCCCCCACGAAGTGTTTCTCATAGGTCGTTATGTTCCCTCCCTGTCCGGGCACTGGGAACCATGCGTCCATGTCCGTGGCACCTCTGTAGACGAACGCCACGCCCTTGTCCGTGTGACTGTCAGAATCATTAAGTGGTGCCCCCACGAGCACATCCTCGAAGCTATCCTCATCGTAGTTCATCACCGCGACAGATGATCCGAACCTCTCGCTGTCCCCCCTCTGCAACGAGGCATCTGGCGTGTCCTCCGTGGGCGCTGTGAGTGTCGAGTACACGTATACTCGCCCTTGGTCGGTACTGTACGTGGGCGCCCCGACGATGGCATCGTCATTGCTGCTCCCGTCCACGTTGCCCGCCGCAACTGTCCAACCGAATTGCTCTCCGTTCGTCACGCTCTCGATGTCCACATCGACGCCGTCCCCATCCATGTCAGTTCCGTCGCCACCGTAGAATGCGTAGGCCCTGCCGCCATTTGCTGAAGACTCATCATTCGATGGTGCACCGACGAGGAGATCGTCGTACCCGTCACCGTCGAAGTCTCCTGTGGTGATGTTCCATCCGAAGTTCTCGCCGGAGCTCAGCGCGTGGTAGATGACACCAGGTGGTGAGTGGTCCGAGATCCCGGAGGATGACCCGAAGTAGATGTAGACCGCCCCATCGCCATCATTGTAGTACGGGGCGCCCACTGCAAGGTCATCATACCCGTCGTCATTGAAGTCACCACCCGTGAGGGAGTATCCAAACCTCTCGTCCTGGGATGAGAATAGGCTGAGGTCCACGGTTGTATCGAAAGCTGCGGATCCGTAGTAGACGAAGACGGCACCGTCGCCCGCCCCCGCGTCGTAGCCCGGAGCACCAACTATCACGTCATCGTATGTCCCGTCATTGTTGACGTCTCCTGCCGCAACCGCGAAGGAGAACCGGTCGCCGTTGCTTGTTCCCCCGATGTCGTAGTTCGACCCAGCGAATCCGTCCTCCATCAGCCACATGTGCCCGATGTCGTTGGTGTTCTCTCTGGCTCCCCCTATCACATCCATTTCGCCCGATCCACTTCCGTCCACGTCGCCCATGACCACCGCTATTCCGATGAAGTAGTTGTCAGCATTGATTCTGATCCAGTTGTCGAAAGCTGCGTTGCCTTGTCCCGCCTCTATCGCATAGATCATCCCACAGTTCGTGTAGCCACCGTTCTCCGAGAAGGGCGCTCCCACGAACAGGTCCTCATCACCGTCTGAGTCGGTGTCTCCCATGTCCGTCGAATATCCGAATCTCCCGTCCCCGAAGCTTGAGTCAGGGCTACCCGTCAGATCGGCGGTCCCATCGAAACTGGAGCCCGAATCACCGTAGAAGACGTATATCCTGCCCTCGTAGTCGTTCGTACCGTTGTACAATGGTTCACCAATGATGGCATCATCATCAGCTCCTCCCCCCTCATTGAATTCACCAACCGTTACAGACCAACCGAACGTCCCATTCTGATTGCCAGATGGAGGATCCAAGACGCCATCGTTGTTCGTGTCCATTGTGGTTCCGGTCGCGCCGAAATAGGCATACGCCCGCCCGTCGCTCGAATTGTACTGGGGTGCAGTGATGACGACGTCGTCATAGGCGTCCGTGGGACTGTTGAGGTCGCCCGTGTCAATGGCGAATCCGAACTCCCCGTCTGAGTCTGGGGCAGTGAAGGTCTTGTCAGCCGTCGTGTCCATCGAACTGGCACCATAGTACAGATGGGCTCTGCCTGTATCGCTCGAATATCCCGGATCGCCCACAATTAGCTCATCGTATCCATCGTTGTTGACATCTCCAGACGCGACCGCAGCGCCGAACCGCACGCTACCCGAGGGTCCGAGGAACATCAGATCGTAGGAATCGTCGACCGTCGAGCCGCCGAAGAAGAGGAAGACAGCACCCGTGTCAGAGGATCGTCTCATCGCGTTGCCAGGAGCTCCAACGGCAAAATCCATGGCATTGTCCCCGTTGAAGTCTCCAGTCGTGATGTTGAATCCTAGTGTCTCATCTTGCCCGTTGTTCTCCAGAACGACTGTGGGGTCTATCGCCACCGGGTAGCTGGCATGCTCGAACCAGGATGCTGGACAGAGCACAGAAAGGACGGAATCCTTCGATTCATATGAGTATTCGCAATCTGCCATCCTTCCTGACGCATCGAGAGCGAAGGGTCGTGGGGAATAGAAGGGCATGCTCGATTCGGTGAAGAATCCCACGCCCGAAGACGTCCTGAAGCTCTTCTCACTGTTTATCACAGCAGGCAGGGAATCCATTGAGGACAACGTTGGCGCTTCAACTTGTAGGGGGCGTATCCTGAGACCATCGGTCACGGTCAAGGGTACGGGGAACTCCAGATACTCAATTCGAGACCAATCGAGATTCATTTCCTCGTTCACTAGGAATTCCTCCTTCATCATCGAATCGAAGAAGCTGTACGCCACCGAGACGTCCAGGCCGTCAAACGAATCTCCGTATTCTGCTCTATTGCCCTGAGTCCGGAGTTCGACGTCTTTCAAGAGCGCAAGGGTGAACGATTCCTCCCCACTGGCTCTGATTTCTGGTGGGAGAGCCCAGAGGATGGATTCGCCCTTGTACTCCAGTTTCCCCAAGATTTGCGAGGATGACCTGGGGGCAAGGAAGGCCGTGTAGTCCCCACTGAATCGTGCGTCGTAACCGCCGTAGTCTCCTCTTGTCAAGGACCTCGTGCCGACCGCATCGTCCTTCCTGTCCGCCCAGCCCGTCACCTCGAAAAAGGCGGGGAAATCCTGTTGGAAGCCCAGTCCGGCAATGTCGATGGAAACCTCCATGTTCTGCAGGTCCAGCGCGACGTTCGCAGCGTCCAGCGTCACCCACTGCCAGCTGCCGGGGCCGCCCATGTGCTGTCTGAAGATGCTTCGGTCCACGAGCGGCTCGCCGTTCTTGCCCGCCACCTCCACGAGATGGTCGGCGCCGATGCTTCCCACGAAGTAGCCGGTCATGGCGTCGTCGTCAGAGTCGATGTATATCCTCACGGTGTCCTCGCCCCTCAGGACGGGCGGTGGGATGCTCGGACCGACGTAGATGCGGATGTCCCGGCCCTGTGCCGTCGTCTCGATCCAGTAATCGCTTCCGCCTGGCCACTCGTTCTCGCCGTCATTGTCCACATCGCCTCCCTCCGCGATGTCGGGCGTACCGTCATTGTCGAAGTCGAGCGGGTAGTCATCCTCATCGTCGGGGATGGAGTCCCTGTCCGAATCCGGCCTCGGAGCGACCGGGTCCGGCAAGTACTTCCCCTGCTGCGGGGTGAACGTCCCCTCGAGCATGCGCCCGCCGACCCTCACGTAGAAGAAGGCGTCGTCCTGGGTGGAGTTAAGATCGTACTGCCTTATGTCCACGTTCTCGTACCCGCCGGTCGAGAGCTCGTTGGGACCATCGGTCATGACGTTAGTCCAGTCCGAGAACCCGCCGTCCACGACGTACCTGGACGGGACGGAGCTCACGTACGAAAGATCGTGGTCCGTCGGCACTGACTCCAGCGTGGTTGCGCCCGCCGATATCATAACGTCATCGGGGGACACTATCCTGAAGCCCACAGTGGCACCGCTTGGGGCGGAGCTCTCGAGCATAACGTCGACAGTAAAGTCCGTCTTCGCCCCCGGCGCGAAGGAATGGCCGATGTTCTGGAATACCACAAGCCCGTTCCCGCTCACGGAGCCGGTCCACGGCCCTCCCGACCCATCGGTCGTGTCAAGCGTGATGGACTGGACCTCGGACGCTGGCAGCGTCCCCAGGAGTAACCCTCTCACCGTCTCGAGCGTGAGAGCGCCCGAGGCGTCGGACTTGTATCCGACCTTCTTCAATCCTAGCATAAGAACGGTCTCCGGGGTCTGGGTCTCAATGACCTCCTGGTCCGAGCTCTCCTGCGTGATGTGCATTATGCCCTTCGCGCCAGCCATTCGGTAGTCGGCGAAGTCCACGTCACCGCTCCAGTCCTCCATCTGGAAGACGTAGAGGGCCGTATCTGGGTCCGGGAGAACGCTCTTGGGAATGGCGATCTCGATCTTGTTGGCGTCCTCGCCCTTGCCGAGGGCCACAAGCGCGGAGCTCTCATGCTCCCAGGCATTCCAGTCGGTCTGATCCTGACCTATGTATCTGTACACGGCATGTATCCTCGCCACAGAGCCCTGACCCTCGTCCCGGCCAACGACCTGGACCAGGCAGTCCGCGCCCGTCCCGGCGACCGCGTATCCCGTCTCGTCGCTACCGTCGGAGTCGATGAACACCCTCAGGAAGTCCCCCATCTTGCTCTGGAGATCGCCCGCGAGAACCTGATTCCCGGGCTCGACCTGCAAGTACAGGAAGACGTAGAACGCCGACTCATCCGTCTCCACGCCAGTGGCGTTGATGTCCACGTTCGGGTTTACACCAGACGAGCGGGAGTACAGGATTGCATCGTCGCCCCAGTCCTCGAAGTAGCCGTCGACCCCGAAGACCCTCGGTCCGGGGCTCTCGGGCATGAGGAATGCGGTGCTCAGCAGGACGATTGCTATGAGGGGAACGATGTAGACCTTCCATTTGCTCCTCCTGCTTTCCCTTACGAACCGCCCCGACCCCAGGCCATTCGTGAAGCCGCTCCCGTTGGTAAGGCCGTTCGTGAGACCGGACTTGGCGTTCGCGAGCCCGTTGACCAAGCCGTTCACCCGCCCAAGACCGTTCACCAGTCCCTTCGCGACCCTTTTGCGGGGAAGACCATTAGTCAGGCCGGCGCCTTTTCCGATGCGGGCTTCGGCGGCCTTTCCCTCCACTGTCCGGTCCCTCTTCCTTCTCAGCAGATCATCGACACCCTCATCGGTTATGCCTTCCTCCTCGCCCATCGATGCTAGGTAGTCGAGGATACCCTCGTCCTCGCGTTTCCCCTCGAATCTGGCGAAGTCGGTTCCGCACTCCGGGCATTTCTCGGCGGTCGCGAAGGCCTGCGCCCCGCACAGCGGGCATATACGCTTCTTGATCTCTGGCACCTCAGCCTCGACCTTCTCGGCCGCTACCTTCTCAGCCTCCACCTTCTCAGGCTCGATCTTCTCAGGCTCAGCCTTCTCTATTCCCTCCTTGGACGTCAGTCTCTCGTAGTGATCCTTATCGACCTGCTTGGCGACGAGCACGAGCGCGTTCTTGTAGGACTCCGTCGCATCTTCCGTCCTGCCGAGCTGGGAGAGGGCGTATGCCCTGCCGTTCCACGCGCCCATATGGTCCCGATCGAGCTCAAGGACCTTGTCGAAGCACTCCAGACCCTTCTCGAACTCGCCTATGTCGGCGAACAGGGAGCCTCTCGAGAACCATATCATCGCGTTGCTCGGGTCCTTGGCCAGAAGCTCCTCCTGCCTCTTGAGCATCTTCACTACTCTGTCCTCTTCCGTCTCGGCCGACTCAGCCACGACGATCCTGCCGTCAACGAGTCGGTAGCCGGTGTATTTCGGCTCGTACGAGATTCCCCTGACGAAGAGCAGCCCGATTCTCCTCTCGACCCTGTCCTCCTTCCTCTCCCTGGCGAAATCGATCACACCGTCGAAGGACTGATGGATGCTCTGGACGATATCGTCCGGATGCATGCCCTTCTCCAGGATGAGCAGTGAGGCGATGTTCTCCGTCCGCAACCTCGTGCGAAGCTTCTGGGCGAACGTGTAGACCTCGTTCGAACCGAACATCTTCATCGACGGGGACAGGACGTCGAGGACCGCCCTCCTCTTCGGATATGGGGCGAGTCTCTTCGTCGCATCTGTTATCGCGATCTCGAGGTTCAGCAGGCTCTGGGAGGATCTGAAGACCGCGCCCTCGATCTGAACACCGTCCGTCCTCCCCTTCTTGTATGAATACCAGTCCACGATGACGAGGGAACCTTCCTCCTCGTGGGCCTCGCATTCGACCCCGTGTTTCTTCATCTCCTCCCGGAACTCGGCGGGAGATATCTTGCTGAGGACGACCATGACGCCCTCGTATGCCTTCAGCCCCTCGGCGAGGAACTGGTACGCGAAAAGATCTTTCTCGTCTCCCGCCGCCCCCTGGAGGACGACCGCCGTCCTCTCGCCAATCCCTTCTGGCAAGAGCAGCTCAAACCCCTTGACTCCCATGGACACCATGTCTATACCCCTTCAACCTTCACGTCACTGGAGACCTTCATTCCCTTGTTCGTTATCAGAAACGGATGAACGCAAATATCGTGATTCGTCAGCCTCATCTTGCGGACGACTATCGTTCTCCTGAGCTCGCCCTTCACGTTGTCCAGGCCCAGATAGATGAACGAGTCAGCGATGAACTGCTCGATGCCGAACCTCGTGAGCCTGCCCTCCTCGCCCGCCTCGGTGACGAGTATCGAGGTTATCTCCTTCTCGCTCAGGAACCTGCCGAACTGGAAGAGCTCCCGCCTGAAATCGTTCAGGTTGTCATAGTGCAGGCCGAGGACCGCCAGCGAATCAACCACGAGGCGCTTCGCACCTGTCGCGTCGATCAGGCCTGTGAGCATGGACTCGAGGGAATCGAAGTCCAGGAACTCGTCCCCCTGGCTCAGCTTCCTCATCTCCCCCATGTCGATGAAGCTCAGGGCGCCCTTCGACTCCGGTCCTTCCGGCCTCATGCCGAAGTTCCTCAGGGTCTCCCTGAGGGTGCGCGCGGATTCCTCGTAGGAGACGTATATGCTGGGCTCGGAGAACTCCTCCACGCCGTTGAACACGAAGTGCAGACAGAACAGGCTCTTTGCCGAACCCGATGGTCCAGAGACTATGTTGACGCTGTTTCGCGGGAATCCCCCATCCACAAGGATGTCAAAGCCCTCGATTGCCGTGGGAACTCTATCCATACCCAGACCTCCCCATTTTCAACAAACTGTTGAATAGATATTGCCTCGGAGTATTAGAACGTTTTGGCACCCTACATTTCCTGTGGAAGGGCCCACGGAAGTGAGTTCGCGGGCAGTCATTCGCGGGTCGGGCTCGCGGTCAAAGAAGAGGATGAGCCGAGAAAAGCGAAGGACAAGCGAAGAAACAGCATAGCCCGAGCGAAGAAACAGCGAAGGATAAGCGAAGTGAGAGCGAGGTCAAAGCGAAGTGAAAGCGAAGGAATCCCCGGGAAGACCCCACTTAAGCGTTCCGAAAAGGCATCATACCCCACTGCGCGGGCGGGAACGGAGAAACTACGGAGGTATCTCGGAGGTATCTCGGAGGAATCCCGGAGTAGTCCCGGAGGAATCTCGGAGGAATCTCGGAGGAATCCCGGAGAAACACCAGAGGAAATACGGAGAAACACCAGAGAATCGATAGTCGTAGGAGATCGTGCGGACAAGGCGGCTCAGGACTCGACCCCGAGTATTCTCATCAGGCTCTCGCCGCGCTTTGGCGGGAGTTCCCTCTGAATCACAACGCTCAGGAGGTCGTCGGCGGCCCTCGTCCCCATCGCTCCTCTCAGACGGAGGACGAAGCTCTCCAGGTCCTCAAAGCTGTCGCAGCCTTCGGCGGGGCGGGAGATCCCCAGCTTCTTCGTCAGCGAACGCCCCATGGTCCTCTCCGTCGATGCAGCGAGAGAGTCGCATATCACCTCGACCTCTCCGCTGCTCACGGTCGCCTTCTCCTCGTACATGTACACGCCGCGCCTGACCTTCTTGACGTATCCCCGCGATACCAGCCTGCTCGCGATGGTCGCCACGATCTTGCCGTCGAACCCGAGGTCGGACGACATCTCCGAAAGGCCTACCGGCCGATTCGCCCTGTCGACCAGGTAGTTGAGAATGGAATCAGTCTTCGATCTCCTTGCCGCTTTCATCGGACTCACCGAATGACGTTATCACGCTCGTCAGGGGCTCAGGCGGGATCTTCAGGCTCGTGCGCCTCCCGCCGATCATGACATGTATCTCGGCCTCGCGGGACCTCGACATGTGCACCTCGGGACTTAACCTGTCGCCCTCGAGCTTCTTCATCAGGAACCGCTTGAACTGCCTCAGCCTCTTCCTGTTCTGGCTCTCGATGCTCGATACCTCGTCCGTGGGGAAGTACCGCTTGAACCGCCCGTCTATCACCGGGACGATCATCCCCAGCCGTTCGAGCGTCGCCAGGCCGGACCGGGCCTTGCTCCTCCCGCCGTCCAGCGCGGCGGTCAGGTCCTCGATGGTGGACCCCTGCCGTTCCAGGACGGCCCTGAAGAGGAGATTGACATCCCTGTCCCCCATCCAGTAGAACGCCTCGATGGCCCTGTCGCCCGAGATCATCTCTGCGGGGTAGTAGATCGTTCTCCCGCTCACGACCTTGCCCTTCACGTACCCGCTGAGGATGAGCTTCTGGATGTGCCACCTCACGGTCGGGTTGCTCAGCTCCAGACCGCTCGCTATCCTCTTCTGGTGGCTGCACGGGAAGTCGCACAGGAACTGGAATATCCGCAGGCGGTTCGGGTTCATGAGCACCGAGACCGGGCGCCGCTTCTTCTCCCCCTTCTCGTCCGCGCCCTCGCCAACGATCTCCTTCAGGGCCTCTCCCATCTTTCTAGGCATCCCTCTCCCTACCAAAGATCGTACTCCTGAAGTATGAGCTCGATCACTCTCTCTGGATCCACGTCCCAGGAGTCCTCCTTGAGGAGCGTGTCCACCGTGCGGTATATGTTCGTGAGAGCCTTTCCTGATAGCTTGGCGGTCTTCTCCTGGGGGATT
>JAJISE010000058.1 GCA_022848865.1 Candidatus Thermoplasmatota archaeon
TCCTCATGCTCGACTTCGTGGGGAACAGCGAGCGCTTCAACGAGGGATACGTTCCGCCGAAGGAGCTGCCTCTCGATCCCAGGATGGGAGGCTCTCACCGCAGGTTGGGCGGGACCTTTGTGCCTACCGTGGTGGCGACGGACTCGTGGATCTGGCGGGAGTGGTTCCACGTCGAGCCGGGAAGGGAGGCGGTGGACCTGGGGGACCTGGCGGGACGATACCGAGAGGCGCGTACTTCCTGTCAGTCTTCGACTGGAACACGGACACGCTCGACCCGAGCTACGACGAATACGTCGCGGACAGCAACTGGTACTACAAGACCTCCGGTGAGTTCGACGGCAGCACGGACGTCGACGAGAACGATGCCGAGGTCTGGTTCAGGATATTCTCGCTCCCGCCAAAGGTGCTGGACTATGGGCCCAAAGGAAACAGCGTGAACGACGCATCGACGATCGGCATAATCTTCAGCGCCCGCATGGACGAGGCGACCGTGGAGAGCGCATTCTCCATCGCCCCGACGGTCCAGGGCGATTTCAGGTGGAACAACGACTCCACATCCTTCTTCTTCGTGCCGAGCTCGTCTCTGCCGTGCTCGGGCTCGTTCTCCGTGTCGCTCACAACGGAAGCGGCGGACGTCAACGGCTTCCACATCGAGACGCCTCTTTCGTGGACCTTCACTGTCGAGAACAACGGTCCGCCCATCGCGGTCGCGGGAGAGGACCAGACGACGGAGCTATTCAAGATCGTCACATTCGATGCCCGGGACTCCTACGACCTCACAGGAGGGATAGTCAGTTATGAGTGGGACTTCGGCGACGGCAGCACGGGGTCGGGATTGCGAACGGACCATGCGTACTTCAGAGCCAAGGACTACCAGATCACGCTCACGGTGGAGGACAACTACGGGTTATCAGCGACAGACACCTTCGCCATACACGTCGAGAAGGGCAACTACATGCCCCAGAACCTGAACTACGACTACGCCCACTACTGGGACTACTTCAACGTGAACTTCACCACGACGCTGGGGATGTCGTTGTCAACGGGCTTCGACCAGCTCGTGGACCTATCCATGTTGGGCATAAGCGATGTAAGGGCCGTGGAGAGCGAGGTCCTGGCGAATGACTACGAGTACGTCGCCAACCTCACTGGCCTGACGGATGATGACGGAAGGAGCTGGAACTACGTCAACCTGAAGACGACCGTCGAGAAACGGTCCTATCTCCGTACCCTCAGCGGCTTCCCGATGCGAATCGATTGGAAGGCCGTGCAGGAGTTCAGCGGGGAGATGTCCGACGGCACGCGAATCGATGATCGAAGGGAGTTCTACAGGATAGAACTGACCGAGCCGATTTCGCTGAAGCTTTCCGAGATACCGCAGTCGGCGACCGAAATGGATCTGTGGCATCTGACCATACTCAAGTTATCACGATACTTCGTGGAGGATGGCGATGTCATCGTGGACGCAGAGGGTTCCACGCACCTGTTCCCGCCCTTCCAGAGGAAGCACATATTCCAGCCGCTGGGGACGCAGGACATGGACATCGGCGGCGAGATTGTTCGCGCATACGGCCTCAAGGAAACGTATGAGGATTGGGACCCGTACCAGATCACATACACGAAGAGCCTCCTCAGCCCGTTCGTGTACGACGTGGTGAACTACGGTGATGTCTCGCTGGATGAGGGATGGAAAGAGTACACGTGCTGGTTTGCGGACAAGCAGCAGACGGTCCCGCTGAAGGAGATCGACTTCACCATGGAAGACGATGCAGGGAGTCCCGACTACTCGACGAAGGAGTTCCTCCTTATGCTGGAACTGTCCAGCTTCAGAGACAGGATCGACCTGTCGGACGGGAACAACGAGGACCAGCTCTCCACGGACTACGAGACGACCGTGAGAGTATACGAGCCGTGGGCCCACGCCCAGATCAAGCTTGGTGGGAATACCACTCACGAAGTGTTCCTCAACTTCGATCTTGTGTACGACGTGATCGTGCGGCATCAGGGATACGTCGTGTTCAATCACAACGTGGCGGGAGAGGAACTCGAGAGGACGATTGGCTCACAGCTGGTCAGCTCGTACGACGAGTTCGAGCTGTTGATGGAGCCTCACTTCGACCTGTCGATGGTGTCGGTGAACATACAGACGGGAGAGGTGTTCGAGGAGTACTTCTACCTGGAGCTTCCAGTGCCGACGTTGGAGGACGTGGACGGCGACGGCAGCCACGTCGAGCTGTTTGGCCAAACGATATACATGTGGGACAACCCCGCTCTGATATGGTCAGGCACCGGGGAGGACCTGGCGGGGAGGACGCAGACGCTCTCGAGCCTGTCCGTGACGCTGGCGAAGATCGACCTGCTCGCACTCTTGCAGATGGTCTCCAGCACCTTCTGCCCGCCCTGCGCGATGTTCCTGAAGGCGGCGCGCTGGTTCGTGGGCATGTACCTGAACTTCAACCTGAATGTGGACGCCGAGTTCTATTACCTCGTGGGCACGTACTCCGAGACGAACGGGACGTTCGACACCGGCGAGGATGCCGACCTGCAGTACTTCGGCTTCGAGTCCCCGGCGGGCGAGAACGCTCAAGCGACGGGGGAGATGACCGTGAACGCGGGCCTGGGCGAGACCGTCGAAACGAGGGTGTACAGGTTCGTGAAGTCGCACGTCGAGGCCACCGTGTTCGGTTCGATCAACTTCGAGACAGTGCTCTTCCCTGGCACGATATTCGAGATGCAGCTCTGCGACATACCGATCATCGAGGGCGAGCAACTAGAGGGCTCGGCCCAGGCATACTCTTTCACTGGAACGTACCTCCACCATGAGTTCACGGGATCGGACGAGACGCCTCCGGTCTCGGAGGTCCTCGACCTTCCAGAGTACACAAGTGCGCACTCCTTCGACGTGTTTGCGAACGCGACGGACGAGCTGAGCGGGGTCAAGGATGTCACCCTGTACTTCCGCGTGGACTCCGGCCCGTGGACCGAGTACGGTGTCTCAGCGAACGGGGACTTCCTGTTCGGCGCGCTCAGCGACGGCTACCACGAGTTCTACAGCACAGCGACGGACAACTGGGGGAACGTGGAGGATCCGCCCGCAACGGCCGATGCGTACACGTACGTGGACACGCTCCCGCCAAACCTGGCCGCACCACCGAACATCGACAACGCAGAGGATTCCACGCTCGAATGGCAGGGCGAGGACGAGACGACGGGGATCGACCACTACGAGGTCAGCGTGGACGGCGGAGCCTACGAGAACGTGGGCATGAACACCTCTTACCAGATAGGCTCGCTTCCAGAGGGCACGCACATCACGATCAGGGCGTACGACAAGGCGGGGAACTTCAAGGAGAAGACCGTGAGGATCGTACCAGAACCCGCTTTCCTTGGGGTGCAGAATGATATGTGGCTCTTGGTTCTCGCTATTGCTGCAGTCATCGCAGTCCTCGCTGCAATCGTAGTATACCGCAGAAGGTCCAAGCGGGATTGAGATACAACGGACAGATGTTGAGACGACGGTCATGTGCCTCCGCTGCGGCGCGCTCGTGTTCACCACCAAGCGCAAAGCCTAAGTGCTTCGGTCCGGATTCGATATTGGCGAGGGATATGCTATTCGTTCCAGGACGGAAGTACCGCCGCAAGCTGCTGCACGACCTCTTCGGCGGGCAGCGCCGCGGGGGCATAAGCACGCCCGCCAAGCATCCGGTCATCTTCATCTTCACGGGCGAGGCGGGGCATGAGTACGGCTACAAGGACGGCTGGAAGGACGCGTTCTTCTGCTACACGGGAGTGGGAAGGCACGGGGACATGGAGATGGCAGGCGGGAATCGAGCGATCATGGACCACATGAGGAACCGCAAGGAGCTGCACCTGTTCAAGATGCTTCGCGGCCCGCTAGTGGAATACGTCGGGCAGATGGCCTGCGTCGGCGTGAAGGAGGAATATGGTCCGGACGAGGATGGAAAGGAGCGCAGGATATTCCGCTTCATCCTGATGCCCGTGAGGGAAGGGCTTTTTCCGATGCTTTAAGGGCTATTCTGGTTCTTCCGCCGGCGGCGGCTCTTCGGGCCCCTCCCGCTGCGTGACCAGCCTCCACTGCAGGAACAGGACCACAATCACGAGGAGCAGGATGATGAGCAGAAGGAGGATGACGACCCACCAGGAGTAGTCCTCCGCCTCTTGGTCCACCATCTTCCCGGTCACGACGATGGTCGTCCCGGTCACGTCACTCACGCGCCCGTCGTCGTCGCGTACCATCAGCGAGACATGATAGGACCCCACCTCCGCGAAGGCGTGATGCACCGACTGGAAGGTCGACCATGCGGCCGGCGTTCCGTCCCCTAAGTCGATGTAGTACTCCGTTACGCAGCCGTCCTCATCGAAGGAAAACAAGCCGTCGAAGTAGACGCTCTCGTTGACCTCGACCTCGTGGGCCCCCGCCCACAGGAGGGGATGTGGACTTCGGTTTTCGATCGTGACGTTGACGATCTCGCTCCAGGCGGACTCGTGCCCGTCGTCGTCAAGCACCTTCGCCCGCGTGGCGTAGGTCCCGTCATCGTCGTACGAGTGGGACACGTACGGGAACATCACCCAGCCGCTCGTGCTGCCGTCGCCGAAGTCGAAGAGGTGGCCGACCACCGTGCCGTCAGCGTCCGAGGAGCCGTTGGCTGTGAACCCTATCGCGTGGTGCGTCAGCAGCGGCACCCATGCGGGCAGAACGACTGAGTACTGGGCGATGGGCATTGCGCAGTCGACGCATATCGTGACGCTCACCCACTCGCTCTCCTTGCCGTTGTCCGCCCTCACCTTCAGGCGGGCGTCGTAGGAGCCCTCCGCAGCGTAGCTGTGCGTGGTGAAGGAGTCATCGATCCAGCCGGAGGAGTTGCCGTCCCCGAAGTCGAAGGAGTACGCCTCAATCGAACCGACCCCGTACGAGGATTGGCTGCCGTCGAAGCCGACGAGCTCGCCGACGTCGAGGTTCGTGCTCGTTGGTGTGAGGACTGCGGTTGGATTCGCGTCGGTGACCAGGACGAAGTCGTCGAACTCGACCTCAATGGACGCGCCGGAAGCCAATAGCCCGATATGGATGCAGGGATAGTACTGCGGGTACGAAATGCTCCACCATCCCTTGGTCGCGCCGTCCAGAATGAGCTGTATGCTCTTGTTCTCGTGCACGACCATCCTGTGGGTGTGGGCTTCACCTACGGTCACAGTCCTGCTGTCGAACACTGTCTTGACAGCGGACAAGTTATGCCAGGAGTGCATTTCCCCCACCGCGCTGACCCCAGAGGTATGGTTGAACTGCACCCAGCTTGTGACGTTGTCCCATATCACAGAGGTGTTCTCTATCACGGCGAGACCCACGGCCATTTCCTGCCCCGTGTAGCTGGTGATGTTGCTTGTCACAGATATATCCAGAAATCCCGTGAAGCTTGCGTTGTAGAACATCCAGTATTGATTCCAGCCCCCGGTATTGGGTGCCGTCTCTCCTGGATCATAGGTCCCGTTCATGATGAGCTTCCCGCCGACCTCCGTTCCGTTGAGCCCGCCCCATTCGCTGATGATCCACTCGCTGCCGATGACCCCGTCCTCGAAGTCGTCGGTGAAATCGGCGACGCCGCCCGGAAGAGCAGCGAGCATTCCTGCGCACAAGAGAAACACGACTGCGAATATCCGAATCTTCATACGCTCCCTCCGTCGAGACCGCGAAAGAGAGCGGGCATATAAAGATTGACCTGAATCATCGCACGCCAGGATTACGAGAACCTCACGCCCGCTGATTCATGATCTTCGACACGCTCACCGGGATCCCGAGCGACCCGAGCACGGACCCCTGCAGCCTTTCCACGACATGCCCGTGCAGCTTCTCCTGGAACCTGGACACGTCCTTCCAGGACCTGTGCTTCCCGGGCACGGACGCCCTGCTGACCTTCACGTTCTCGCGCGTCTCGTCCTCCGGCACGCCGCTGCAGTACTTCCGCATCGCCTTGGAGACCACGTCCTCCAGCGCCGAGTCGATGACCCCTTCGCTCTCCGACGACGGATAGTACGTCTCGCACACCCACTTGTCGTCCTGCTCCCTGCAGACAATCGCGACGGGCAGGCTCCTCGCCTCCACGGAACCGCGGAGCTCCTTCAGCCTGCGCACGCTGCGCGCCCTCGAGGCGTACGTCGACGCCAGGTCGGCCTTCTCCGTCCGCGACTCGTATCTCGCCTTCGCGGCTTCGTAGGAGTTGATCACGGCCTCGTTCTCTGCGACACCGATGCTGGTCAGCAGACCCTCCCTGATCGTGGGCGGGACGTCTACAGCCCCGCTCTCCACGTTCTCGAAGAACTCCATCTCCTGCGACGCCCGCTCGAAGTCCGCATGCATGCGCTTGTGGTCAGCCGTCTTCTCCCACTGCACGACGTCCGCGATGCTCGTCAGGTCCTCGAGGCTCTCGACGCCGTCGATCTCCTTGGCGGCCTCCTTTAGTATCTCCTCCACGCTAGTCTCGAGGAGGTCGGCTATCTCGTCGGGCGGGAGGTCCCCCACCGCCTCGCGCAGGTGCGCCTCGAGCTTGAACCCGGTCATGGACCAGTCGCCCACCCACTGCGCGCACGCCGTGAGCGGGTCCGGGACGCGCTCCTCGACCAGGCCCTCGACGACCTTCGAGACGGAATCGTAGGACTTCTGCAGATCCGCGTGCCTGCGCTCGTCCTCCTTGCGCAGCGTCACGAGGCTCCGCTTCTCCTCCCTGAGCTTGCGCATCTGCTCGTGAAGCTTCTCGATCTCCTTGTCGTAGGCGTGCTTCTTCTGGTCCCACTTCCTCTGGGTCTGCTCGACCCAGCGCTGGTAGGTCTCCTCGGCGTCCGGCGCCTCGGGCGACTTCTTGGGCGACGCCTCGGGCGGGACCTCTTCGATCTCGTACATCAGCTTCTTCCCGGGGATGTTGGACATCGCCTTGTCCAACGCCGCTTCGAGAGTTCTTTTGTCCACGCCCTCGGCGGCTATCGTCCCCTCACGCTTGTTGGCCTTGAAGGACGCGGACTTGAACTTGCCGTACCTCACGTACGACTGCACGGCGCCCTTGATGCTCAAAATCACGTCTACGACATCGTCTCCTTTCATCTGGACTATATACTTCATATCCTCCACCCCACTCCAGCGAAAGGGAATCTGCTGGAGGGTATAATATGTTTTGGCAAGACCGTTTGAAATCGGCTACCGAGTACTGTCCCCTGGACCCGAAGAAGTGGCAAAAGGCAAGTCGCAAGATTCAAACCATATTGAGACATTACGAGGTCTCGGAGGCGATAGTATGGTTTCAGGAATCGACGAATCTCACGGTGAGAAGGCGAGGGCAGTTGAGGGCATCTTGGGATATGAGTTCACCGACAAGCAACTGCTGATCCGGGCCCTCACGCGAGAGGCGTATGCGAAGGAGCGCAGGGACGAGGGCGATGAGTGCGAGGGTCAGGAAGCGCTCGAAACGCTCGGAGACGCGATCCTCGGAGCCGCAGTGACTGACCTGCTGTTCCGCTCCGGGTGTGAGACAGGCCACGACATATCAACGAGAAGAGACCGGCTTATCAACGATTACCATCTGGCAGAGGTCGCCAAGAACTCGGGAATCGCACCGTACATAATACTGAACGGCGGAGAGGAGAAAGGGGGAAGGAGGGAGGAACCCAGCATTCTCGCCGACACCCTCGAAGCCCTCATCGGGGCGGTCCACGTTGATGGCGGGTTCGACGCAGCCAAGAAGGTCGTGGAGGAGCGCTTCGAAATAAGATGAGCCGCCGACCGTGTGTCGGGGAACGAGACAATGCCCAATCCATGGTCCCACGAGTAGAGTGCGCTGACGAGCCCGGCGCTCTTCTCCGTGACCTCCTCTGCGCGTTCCTCGAAAACAAGGCCACACTTCTCCACTAGAATCTCTTGCCTTGCGTCATTCAGAATCTGCAAGAGCTTTTCCAGAGCAGAATGCTCTATCAGATATCTCTCCAGCTCAGATAGTCTTGAATTCAATTGCTCTCTCTGTTTCTTCGTGATGTTGCTCATTCAGATCTGTCTGCAATTCCTATGCAAGGTCTAACTCCTGCAGAACTCTTCTGCTGTCCAGCAAACTCTTTTGCCAGTTGCTGCCCGGGGTAATCTCCAGTATGCCCGCATGATCATCCAGGGATGGACATCTTTCCAGATGCCTGAAGTCGATATTCCCTTCCCCAATGGGCATGTGGTGGACCTTCCGTTCTCCAAGGTTATCTGATAGGTGAACGTACTCAATACGATCTCTCAGGACTTCAATGCCAGATTCAACTCCCCCGGTAATGTTGGCGTGGGAAACATCAAACACAACACCCACCATATGTGAGGGGAAACAGTCAACCAACGCAGCAAGCTGCTCAAAATCCGATATAAGGTCGTCTCCCAGATAGCCCACATTCTCCAAACAGAGCATGATATCACACTCATCCAGTGAATCCAGATTGGAGTCAACGACTTTCTTGGCTAGATCAACTCCTCCAGAAACATCCGGTCCAGCCAGTATGCCAGTGTGAAGTACAACATTTCTAGCTCCATACGCGCCAGCCCTCTCTATTGTCTTTCTGAGACCTTGAACGTTGCTTCTGAACAGGCCTTCATCGCCAAGGTTTAGAAGAGGTGCATGAACAGATAGATCCCTATCTCCGCTCTCCAGGTACTTGTGTGATTTCGCGTTCCTCTTGGGCAGGGGAGAATCCCACAGTTCTATCGCATCGAAATCGTTCTCCTGGACGAAGTCACCTAGCGTATCGATGGATCGGTCTGGAACGCTGTAGATTGAAATGCCTAGTTTGAGTTTCATCCTATTACCTATGGTTTCCCATCCTTCTTATTTCAGCAGGACAGTTAAGGAACGTATGGGATTCTGTTGATGTGCTCTCTGGCAGAGTGATACTGTTCAGATTGGTGCAATTCATAAAGGCCCATTCTCCCAGGCTCTCCAAACTTCTTGGAATAGAGACTTCCTGCAGATTCGCACAGTTGGCGAAAGCACTTCGCTCTATCTTCGAAACCCCTTTCGGTATCACAACCTCCTTAAGATTTGAACACCCGAAGAACGCGCTTCTTCCGATTCTCTGGACGGTATCTGGAATCACGAAGACCTCTGCTGGATTCCGAACAGCGAAGAATATCAGTTCGGTTTTCTCTCTGTCGTACAATGCCCCGTTCTCATAGGCGTACTCTGGGCTATGGTTTGTCAAGGTAAGGGAAGAGCAACCGGTAAACGGATTGTAACCGATGATCTTC
>JAJISE010000059.1 GCA_022848865.1 Candidatus Thermoplasmatota archaeon
TGGCGTAACGGCGATTCGACCCGCGATTGCCTCCGACGATCGCGGGGTCTACGTTGCATGGCAGGACAGGGGATTGGGGGACTTCGACATCCTGCTGTCGGTGTCCAAGAACAACGGCACGACCTTCTCTGAGCCTGTGATGGTGAACGACAATCCAGGCGATGGAACGCACTCGAGCTTCCCCGACATTGCCGCGGGAAACGGAAGCGTCTATGTCGTTTGGGAGGATGGCAGGAACGTTGCCACGGACATCTACTTCTCGCAGTCCCTCGGCGGAAGGCCCTTCTCAGCAGATGTCGCAGTTTGGCAATCCGGTTCGAGCTCGTCCACAAGACCGAGCATCACCATCGACGAGGAGAACGACATCATATATGTCGCCTGGGTCGACGACTATCTCGACATCAAGGTGAGTGCGTCGAGCGATGGCGGACAGACGTTCACAGACCCCGTCACCGTGAGCGACAGCAAGAAGAACGGAAGGCTCGACCCCCAGATAGAGGTGGATTCTGGCGGGAAGGTGTACGTCGTCTGGGCGGACGGTCGGGAAGGGCGGATCCCACAGGGCCCTTCCTACGTGGACGACACTGACGTTTTCATCTCCAACTCGACTGACAACGGGATGAGCTTCGGTCAGAACGTGCGTGTGAACCACGAATACAAGGAAATCCTGCAGTCGAATCCATCATTGGCCATCGACGGAGATGATGTCCTGCACGTGGTTTGGGACGACGAGCTCGGGTATGGGGAACCATCTATCCTCTACTCCAGGTCAACCAATGGTCTTCACTTCACCGAGCCCCTCTTCGTCAACTTCACCTCACGCGTCACGGACGGCAGGGGGACGAGCCATCAGACACCCGTCATCGAGGTCTCACGCGCGAGTGATGTCATCTACGTTTCCTGGGCGGAGAGCCGCTCGGGGAGCTACAACATCTACCTTGCGAGGTCTGAAGGAGCTGGATTCCTCCCGGCAGTATCGCTCTTCGGCGGGAACTACTTCTTCGACGATGTTCTCACGCCCAATGGCCACCGAGATCCCGGAGAAGCGGTGGCTCTGGACAATGGCAACGGCAGACTGGACCACGGTAGGCTGGACGGCACCGACTCTCCTGATGAGATAGTCCTTGCCGGCAAGGCGAATCTTCAAGAGGATCTGACGGGAGTGAGCCTGGTATACTTCGACGAGAACTCTGATGGCTGGGGACTCGATGACGACATTGTCCTGGAGACCCCTGTTCTTTCCTATCCGAGCATCGAGCCCAAGCTGAAATCGGACTGGGACACCACAACAGGGAACTTCGTGAACTTCCTGAGGCTCGTCGATGGTTTCTACTACTCCGTGGAGCGGTCCGAGACGATGTCCATCGGATGGTTCGACATCGCGCACGCCAAGGACGCTGGCATCAACCCCGAGAACTACGGTCTGGAGAACAACGATCCGATAAGCAGGGCGGATATCGAGGTCACGTACATGACGGACAGCTCGTACGATGGCACTTCCTTCCTCAACATCTCGAGAGGACTCTCTGGACCCACAAACGTCTCCATCTTCCCCATCGTGAACACTGGCGGGGCGGCAGAGACCACGACGATAGAGCTGATGTCCCTTGGCTTCTGGACGATTCCCGACCTCAAGTCGATAAACGTCTCCTTCACGAATGACGCGTCATCCGCATCCAACGTGAGCTTCAACAAGATCTCCCTGTGGATCGACAGAGGTCTTCCTGGCCGCTTCGATTCCCACGATATCAGGATATACAACGGCTCATCGGACCTGGCACTCAACGACACCCTCTCTTCCTTCGCGGACAGCGATGACCTGATGTTCCTAGACGCCTCCCTGGATGGGTATTACGACCTTGGCGAACCTCTGATTACGACCTCTGTGGACATCGAGCCAGGCGGGGCGATCACCACTGCTGAAACCGTGCTTCCAAGAGCGGACAAACCACATTGGGAACAGATTCTCACGCCCTTCCCTATGAACGATGACACAGGGACGTGGCCCCAGTACTCACCCTCGATCACGATGGACGCGGGCGGTGGATGCTACGCTGTGTGGATGGATTACCGAGGAGCAATCAGCGCGTCCGTCTACTTCGCGGACACGGTTGCGGACACGTGGCCCCCCTCGGTTATTGACGTCTTCCCGGATCACGGTTCCGCGAATGCTCTCCTCGACACCGACATACGGATAGCGTTCTCAGAGCCTGTTGATCCGTTGTCACTGGAATCCTCCTTCAGCATTTTCCCTCCCACTGCCGGGACCTGGAACTGGAGTGCCGAAGGGGATTCGGCGGTGTTTGAGCCCCTCTTTGGCCTCTCGCCGGACGTAACCTACGATCTTGAGATCTCATCGACGGTCGTCGACATCTCAGGAACCTCTATGAAAGACAGGTTCAGATGGCATTTCACAACAGTGATGCCACCACTGGTCGAGTGCCAGTTCAATGAGACTCGGAGCACTTACGAGGACATCCCGATCACGTGCAACGTCTCCGATGAATGGGGTGTGATTTCCGTTGTGCTCTCCTTCAGGGGAGTATCGGAAGAGAACTACACGGAAGCGAACATGACGCTCGTGGCAGGATCCGACCTCGACGGTTCGTGGGAGGGCGTGATACCCGCTCAGAACACTGTGGGCAGGGTCAGTTTCCTCGTAGTCGCCGAGAACGTCATCGGTGCAAGAGGCAGATATCCAGCAGTCGGCGATGCGACAGTTGATATCAAGGACATCGTCCCGCCTGACTTGCAGCATGAAGTCGTGGAATCGGCTTCCGCAGGTTCTACCATAAACATCACAGCGTGGGCCTCCGACGATGTCGGAATCGAGCGGGTCGTTGCTTACGTCAAACCGATAGGCGGTACGGCCTTCGTCCCGCACGAGATGCATCGACTGGGCCAGACGGCCGAGTACTACGTGCAAATCGAAACCCCCGACCGCAATGGGAGGATCGAGTACTACGTTCAAGCGACGGACGTGGGGGGCAACCAAGTGACGAGCCCGTCCGTCAGCCCGCAAAACGACCCTCACGTCGTCGAGGTGAGCGGGGCCGCTGATACCGACCTGCTTCTGTGGATAGGTCTGACCGTGATCCTCGCGGTTGCGATCATCGCTTTGGTCATATACTTGGCAAGGAGCAAGTAGCAAAGGATTAATCTTCAGAATCGCATTGCTCGTGCGGTGATCTCATGGAATGCAGGGAGGAGGAGAACAAAGAGTCGTGCACGTGCACATATCCCGGTTGCAGTCGGAAGGGAGTCTGCTGCGAGTGCATTAGATATCACTGGCAGCTGAAGGAACTCCCAGGATGTCTTTTCCCGCCTGAGGTCGAGAAGACGTATGACAGATCCCTCAGGAAGTTCATAGAGATATATTCCCGCTAGTACTCCAACACGAGGATCTGCAGCTTTCTCATGTTCTTCCGGAGGCAGTCCCACAAGCTCCAGTCATGTCGAATTGGAAAGGTATTTGATTCATTCGAGCGATGCCCACGCAATGGAGGTTTCCGACCTCGAGATCGATCCCAGAATAGTCGACATACTCGCAAAGGAAGGAATCAAGAAGCTGTATCCACCCCAGGCTGAGGCTATCGGACCAGCCCTGGAGGGAAAGAACGTCGTATTGGCGATTCCGACCGCGAGCGGGAAGTCCCTCGTTGCATATCTGGCGGTCATCCAGTCAGTCCTGCGCAAGGGAAAGGCCCTCTACATCGTGCCGTTAAGGGCACTCGCATCCGAGAAGTACGAGGACCTCAAGGCCTTCGAGAGCTTGGGCGTTCGGGTCGGCGTCTCCGTCGGCGACTACGATGCCCCCGATCCCACTCTCGAGAAGTTCGATGTCATCATAGCGACATCCGAGAAGGCAGACTCCCTTTTGAGGCACAGAGCTCACTGGCTGAAGGAACTGAGCGTCGTCGTGGCGGACGAGATACACCTGATAAACGACCCGGGCAGGGGACCCACGCTCGAGGTGACTCTGTCCAAGCTCAAGCAGATCAACCCGAGGGCGCAGATACTCGCTCTCTCCGCGACGATAAAGAACTCGAATGAGATTGCGGAATGGCTGAACGCGGATCACATCGCGAGCGACTGGCGCCCCGTCCCGCTGAAGGAGGGCGTCTTCTACGAGGGTGAGATATCCTTCGAGGACGGGACGAAGAAGTCTGTGGCGGATTGTGGCGACGACGTGAGCTCCTTGGTACTCGATGTCGTGAAGGAGGGCGGGCAGTGCCTCATATTCGTGAACACCAGAAGGTCGAGCGAAGCGCTCTCAGGCCGTGTCGGGATGCATCTCAAGGACATCCTGGAGCCAAAGTCGTCCAAGGATCTAGCGATGCTGTCTAGAAAGCTCCAGTCAAGGCAGGACGAGCCCACATCCCTCGGTGCGAGGCTTTCCAGACGGATACGATACGCGGCCGTATTTCACCACGCGGGACTCACGAACGATCAAAGGAAGATGGTGGAGGTGAACTTCAAGTCCGGGCTGGTGAAGTGTATCGTTGCCACGCCCACATTGGCGGCGGGGATCAACCTTCCCGCCAGAAGGGTCGTCGTCCGGGACCTGACGAGGTACGACCCGAACTATGGGAACGTCCCCATTCCCGTGATGGAGGTCAAGCAGATGTCCGGAAGGGCGGGGAGACCTAAGTTCGACACGGAGGGCGAGGCCATACTCCTGGCGAAGAAGCCAGGTGACAGCGCCTTCATATTGGAGAACTACCTGCTCTCCGAGCCGGAATCCATCGACTCGAAGCTGGGGCAGCGTCCGGCTCTGAGGATGCACATACTCTCCTCGATCGCCACGGGTCACGTGAGGACCGAAGAGGGGCTGAACACCTTCATCGAGAGCACGTTTTTCGCTCAGAAGACGGATACTTACACGATCTCGGACACGATAAATGATGTGCTCGAGTTTCTCACAGAGGAGGACTTCATCGAAGCAGGGGAGGGCTACAAGGCGACCTTCTTCGGGAAGAGAACATCTGACCTTTACATCGATCCGTTGTCGGCCGTCACTCTCAGGAAAGCCCTTGGCGGGAAGAGCGACACGGCGTTCGCCTATCTTCACGCGATATGCGCCACTCCTGACGTGCCGACGCTGTACCTCCGAAGGGGCGACTACGAGTGGGTGGAGGAACTGGCCGCGAACGAGGAGTTCCTGATTGACTACGATGACTATGATGACTATGAGTTCTTTCTTGCCGAGGTGAAGACCGCCGCTCTCCTTCAGAGCTGGATCGAGGAGGAGTCCGCAGATGCGATCACGAAGAGGTTCGGTGTCGGACCCGGCGACATCCGGAGGTGGGTTGACATGGCGGAATGGCTGATGCACTCCATGACGGAGCTCTCAAGGATATTCGACAAGTCCAAGTCGAGGACCCTCAGCGCCCTGATGCCGAGGATTCGGTACGGGGTGAAGAAGGAGCTTCTGGATTTGGTATCCTTTCGAGGAATCGGGCGAGCAAGGGCGCGGTCCCTCTTCTCCCACGGATACAAGACCGGCGAAGACCTGAAGAAGGCAGATGTCAAGGATTTGTCGAGACTTCCACTCATAGGAACGACGATCGCGAAGAACATCAAGCTGCAACTGGGCGGATCAGTGACGATCGAGGAAGATGAGAAGATGGGCGGGCAGTCCATTCTCCACGACTTCCAAGCGGAATAGATTTATCTTTTCCTGCATTACAGGAAGAAGGCAATGGAGGAGTTCTCAGATGGTGATCTTGGCGGGACTGAGGGGTGAGGTCTCCGGTGCAGAGGACGCGCTCAGAGCCGCGCGCAATGCAGGCGGGGCGGATGCCAGCGTCCAGCTAATGAGGGCCTCAATGGTCTTCGGTCGGATTCACCTCGACTCCGCGATAGACCACGCGATTCGCGCTTTCGAGAGGGGCAGGAACACGTCGAACTCTCGCGCAACCGAGACGCTACTATACGCCTCTGGAACAAGGCAGATTAGCAAGGCCATTGAGAAGATGGGGATCCGGGAAGGCGATTCCGAAGTCGCGCTTGTGGCGTTCGGGGAGTTCAGCCTCGATGAGTTCCTCGAGAAGGCTGACTTCAAGCAGGACGACAGCGTCCTCGATGGTGACGCGTCGATGCTGGTCGAGTATGGCATCAGCAAGAAGGAGATCGCCTCCGTCCCAGAATCGAAGATCTTCGATCTCGTCCTCGAACGAGTGGCAATGGTCGACCTGCTCAAATAGAATTCTTATATAGTCAGGGTTTCATCCGAACTCGAGCGGGGGTACCCGAGCCTGGTCAAAGGGGCAGGGCTTAGGACCCTGTGTCGCAGGACTACAAGCGTTCGAATCGCTTCCCCCGCATCCGCTCTCCTGGATTGCAGTAGCACTCGTCTGCCACTATCCAAAATGGGGCAGAATGGAGAATTCAGGAATGGAAACCATTATTCCCGCTTCGGTGTTCCAAGGCTGGGAATACTTGCGGACTAGGTGAGAAGATGTTCTATGAGTTCGAGGGAAGAAAACCAAGGATCGGGAAATCGTCATTCGTCTGCGACAGTGCCACGATAATCGGAGACGTTGAGATAGGTGAAGGATGCTTCATCGGTCCAGGAGCGAGAATCAGGGGCGATTACGGTCGAATCCGGATAGGGGACAACACGAGCATCGAGGACAACTGCGTGGTTCATGCGAGACCTGACGAGGAATGCATCATCGGGGAATACGTGACCATAGGCCACAATGCCACGATTCACAACTGCAGGATAGGCGACTCCGCCATTGTTGGCATGTCCGCCACGGTGAGCGATTACGCCCAGGTCGGTGAATGGGCCGTCGTCGGCGAGGGCGCTGTCGTCGCCAACAGGCAGGAAGTCCCTCCCGCCAAGATCGCTGTCGGGGTCCCCGCCAAGGTCATAGGCGACGTTCAGGATGAGTTCAAGGAGCAATGGACGCGCTTCAAGAAAATCTACGTCGGCTTCGCAAAGGAGAGGTATCCGAAAGGTCTCAAGCCCCTTCTGCTATGATACTGGATGGTGACACGCATGGTCGAGCTTCCAGATAGGTTCCTCACGTGGAATTACTACCCGCGGAGGAGCACCTTCCTCAAGATCTTGAATGGCGAGAGGACCGACATGAACGAGTTCTTCCTCGATAGCACCAGGCACAACCCCGCTCTCGCAACCGCATCCTCAGCTCCGGACCGCACACTCGATGTCAATGCGAAAATCGTTGGAGCTGGCTATGTGGTCAAGAAGAAGTTTCTGAGGGATTCGATCGACGAGCTCTCGGGGCACATCGAGAAAGGGGACCGTGACTTCGATAGCGCGGAATCGGAGAAGGACAGGAGGGGGTTCCTCGAAGGATTCCAGGCCCGAGGCATGAGGACTCTGCTGAAGGTCCTCTACTTCGACCCCGCGAAGGCCAGGGAGCACGTCGATTTCGCAAAGATGTCCACTCTCGAGCTCGCCGTCAACATTCCCAATTCGTCAAAGCACACTTGGACGAACGTTCAGTCCTCACGCAAGGCATGCCTCGTTTTCTATCGCCCGCCCAACGTCAGCTTCGAGCTCAGGGGCGATCTTGAGGTCCATGTGGATTCCGACTATCGCGAGTTCGTGAACTGCGTGCATGACAGCTTCCACTACACTCCTCAGGATCAGCGGGAGAGAAGGCCCGCCTACATATTCCACGTCGAGGCGGTCCATGACAACAGTCCGACCGCGGAGGGCTTCGGGAAGAGGATAGCCTAGAGCGAAGCATTTAATCATTCCAGACTATTGCCGATGCCATGGAACTAGCCGAGGCCATGAGGAACAGGAGGAGCATCAGACGGTTCGAAGAGAAAGAGGTGCCCAGGGAGCTCGTGGAGGGGATACTTGAGACCGCGAGATGGGCGCCCTCAGGGAACAATGTTCAGCCATGGCGCTTCATCGTCGTTACGGATCGCCAGAAGATAGCGCGGCTGTCCGAAGCCTCCAACCAGCGATGGATAGCCGCCTCGCCAATGGTCATCATCTGCCTGTCCGACCTGAATGTCTTCGGTAGTCACGGGTCGTACTCCGCCTTCCAGCCCCTCGTCGAAGTCGGAATGATCGAGGACATGGAATTCTCGGAGTTCAATGAGAAACGGGAGGCCACAAGCGAACTGGAGAACAGAATGGCCAACACTCTGAACTCCTTTCTCAACGTCGCCATCATCATCGACCACATCACGCTCCTGGCGCATGAGGCAGGACTCGGCACATGCTGGGTGAGGTACTTCAACACAGCCGCCGTCCGAGGCATCCTCGACATTGCGGACAACTGCGCCATTGTCGCTCTGCTTCCGATTGGGTTTCCAGCGGAGAGTGGCAAGATAAAGGATCGCATGGACATTGAGAGCCTCATCGTTCGATGGGAGTAGCGCGGGGTCTTGGATGAAGATAGGCGTACTAGCCGTTCAGGGCGCGGTGTCCGAGCATGTCGAGATGACCGACAGAGCCCTTAGAGGCCTGGGGCGGAGCGGAAGTGCGGCCGTGGTCAGAAGGGTCGATCAGATAGAGGGAATCCACTCGCTCATCATTCCTGGCGGGGAGAGCACGGCGATATCCCGGCTCATCGACAAGCAAGGACTGAGAGAATCCATTGTCAAGAGGGGGCAGGAGGGGATGCCGATAATGGGAACTTGCGCCGGTTGCGTTCTCATGGCCAAGGCGGGAGACGAAGATGTGGAGCGAACCGACACGGAGCTCCTCTCCTTGATGGATATGAAGGTCGTTCGGAACGCCTTTGGCAGGCAGAGAGAGTCCTTCGAGGCAGAGATCGACACCGCCCTGTTCGAGGACCCCTTCCCAGGCGTCTTCATCAGAGCACCAGCGATAGCCGAAGTCTGGGAGGACTGCAGGGTATTGGCCCGATTGGACGAGCTTGTGGTGATGGCCGGTCAAGCAAACCTCTTGGCCGTGGCATTCCATCCAGAACTCTCCGGGGATCCCCGGGTCCACGAGCACTTCCTCGATCTCTAGCCGAACGCCTTGAGTCCAAGGAGGACGATCCCTGCGAGAGAGAACGCCACGAGCAGGCTGTAGAAGGTGTTGATCCTCAGAGTGGAAAGCGTGGAGCTCACGACCGTGGCGAGTCTGGTTGCACTCTGGTGTCCGAAGACTCTGAACCCGTGTATCGTTCCCATCTTCGCTCCCACTTCGACGTCCTCGAGGTTCCCCAAGGCGGCTCTCAGAGCGTCCTTTGTCTTCCCGACTATGAGATCCTGGTCCGTCTTCCAGCCGACGGGATTGTAGCCGCCCATCGTCGCGTTGACCGCGTGATTGTCCGA
>JAJISE010000060.1 GCA_022848865.1 Candidatus Thermoplasmatota archaeon
AGTCAAAAGCAACTGAGAACCTGGCTGTGCCGAATACTGTTGATATTGGGACACGTAAGGGTCACAGCCAGCATCCCGATTCCAATATTGACAAGGATGTTCTTGAACAGATGCCCAAAACGTTTCAGATCTTCTCTTCGCTTTTGGCAAGGGTAAGAGAAATGGACCCGAAGGCCTGAAAGACCACCCTGAGGCAATTGAGTATTCAGGAGCCTCTGCGATTTGAACTGCAACTAGTATCCCCACCCCCCGCATAACCACATCTTTAAGTACGGTCTTGATTATCCTCTTAACGTGGTATCATGCAGAAGCCGCTCTCGGTACTGAACGCGAACATAAATCATCAGGTGATCGTCGAGCTCAAGGCAGGACGCGAGTACAGGGGGAAGCTGGAGGGCTTCGACCCGCATATGAACATAGTCCTGAAGGGCGCCGAGGAGAGGATGGACGATGAAGTGGTGAGGAAGCTCGATATCGCCATCCTTCGCGGGGACAACGTCATATACATCTCGCCATAGGTGATTTTCTGACCAAGGGTACAGCTTCTCTGGGTAAGAGAGGGAAAAGGAAGACCCACATGGTCTGCAGGAGATGCGGCAAGCACGCCTATCATGTGAGGAAGAAGTACTGCGCCTCGTGCGGCTTCGGCAGGAGCGCCAAACTCAGAAATTACAGCTGGGCCAAGGGTCACTGATGATGGAAAAGCCAAAGGAGCAATGCGCTGTCGTCGGCATACATTCCTCCTCTCCGTCTCGGACGTCTTCTCATATCTACTATGCGCTCAGGGCACTGCAGCACCGCGGGCAGGAGTCCGCGGGTATCGCGGTCCAAGCGCGCAAGATCAAGTGCATCAAGGACCTCGGTCTGGTGGGGGAGATATTCCACGAGTCCAACCTGAAGAAGCTGAGGAGCAAGAAGGGGATTGGGCACAACTACTACTCGATCAAGCTGTCCAAGCCGGAGAACGCGCAGCCGCACGTCATCGAGACGCCTTCAGGAGAGATCGCTCTCGGACACAATGGCATAATCACCAACTCCGGAGCGCTGAAGAGGAGGATGGACAGGAAGGGCCACGAGTACAACCTCGGGAGCGAGGAGGAAACGATAGCCTTCATGCTCTCCGACGAGATGGCCTACGGATTGAGCTTCGCTGAGGCAATGAAGCAGGTCGTCCCCGAGCTGAAGGGGTCCTATGCGATGACCTTCCTCCACGAGGGCAAGGTGTACGGACTGAGGGACCCGCACGCGATAAAGCCGCTCTGCATAGGCAAGTTCGACGGCGGACACATCATCGCATCGGAGAACGTGGCCATCGATGTCCTGGATGGTGAGCTCATTCGCGACGTGAGGCCGGGAGAGCTTGTCGAGCTTACCAAGGACGGATTCGAGAGCCATCAGCTAGTGGAGGGCAAGCGGAAGGCGCACTGCTTCTTCGAGTACCTCTACTTCGCGAGAGGCGACGCTGTACTGGACGGGAAGTGGGTGTACGAGATCCGCAGGAAGATAGGAGCGCTCCTTCACGAGCTCTATCCGGTGGAGGCGGACGTTGTCGCGCCCGTGCCGGACTCGGGAAGGACCTACGCCCTCGGATATTCCGAGGCCTCGGGGATCCCCGTGGCGGAGGGGCTCATGAAGAACAGGTACATCGCGAGGACCTTCATCATGCCCGACCAGAAGAGCAGGAGCTCGAGCGTGCGGGAGAAGGTCAATCCGGTCGTGCCAGTGGTCAAGGGAAAGAGAATCGTCCTCGTGGACGACAGCATAGTGCGCGGAACGACCATGCGGAGGATCATCGCCGTGATGAAGCACGTCGGCGCGACCGAGGTCCACGTGCGAATCGGCTGCCCGCCGATAATCGCCCCCTGCTACCTGGGGATAGACATGACGACGAGGGACCAGTTCGTCGCGAACGCGAAGACGGTTGAGGACATCTGCAAGGAGCTCGGTGCCGATTCACTGGGCTACAATACGATCGAGGGAGTCGTCGAGATGATCGGACAGAGAAGGAACGAGCTCTGCTTGGGCTGCATCACGGGGCGGTATCCAGTGGCGATACCGAAGGAGATGCACAGGTTCCAGAAGAAGCTGCTGGACTTCCACTTCAAGGAAGATTAGAGTTATATATCGTCAGTGGCTATTGTGATTTCCGCGGGCCGATAGATCAGTTGGAAGATCGCCACCTTGGCATGGTGGAGGCCAGGGGTTCAAGTCCCCTTCGGTCCATACCCTTACGGGTTCACAACCCTTATCTAGTGGCACTTCTATACCCCATTTGATGGTCGGTAAGAGGGAAGAGAGACTGCTCGAGGACGAAGATGTACGTCGGTGGTTCGAGAACATGTCGAGGGGAGCTCAATCAACTGCTGACAACTACCTTCGCTGCATGGGCAGATTCTGCGAGAGGACCCGGATAACACCAAGAGAGCTAGCCAAGATGCCGAAGAAGAAGCGAGAGGACCTTATTCACGACTATGTCACGGAAAGGGAAGGCGAGGGGAGGGCAGGGAGCTACATCGAGACGGAACTCAAGGCGTTGAAGTCCTGGCTCTCGTGGAATGATATCACGCTGAGCAGGAAGATCAAGGTCAAGGGAACAAGAAGCACCCCTACACTTGCAGAGGAGATGATCCCTGACCGGGAGGGTCTGAGACGTGTCCTCAATGCCGCGGACCCGAGAGCTCGCGTGGCGGTATCCTTGGTGGCATTCAGTGGACTACGGATACAGGTTCTTGGGAGCTACGAGGGAAGCGACGGTCTGCGGGTCGGAGACTTCCCGGAGATGCAAGTGGAGGATGACAAAGTCACCTTCGACAGCGTTCCGACCATGGCAGTTGTGAGGCCTGAGCTATCAAAAACGGAGCATCAGTATTTCACCTTCCTTGGGCCCGAGGGTTGCAGCTATCTGCAGGCCTATCTCATGAACAGGATGGCAGCGGGAGAGGAGCTCAACAAGGACAGCCCCATCATCACCCCGAAACGGGCAAAGAAGGACTTCATCACTTCCATCAATGTCGGTGACATAATCCGGAAAGCCATGCGAGCGGCGGGTGACAAGAATCGACCCTACGTTCTGCGGAGCTACTTCGATACGCGCTGTATGCAGGCGGAATCGAAGGGACTCCTGAGGGATTTCCGTGTGTTCTGGATGGGGCACGTAGGGGACATCGAACACAAATACACCCTCAACAAGGGCAGACTTCCAGAGGATCTCATCGAACAGATGCGGGGTGCGTACGAGAGTGCACTCGAATATCTGGAGACCGCTCCGAACCAGAGAAAAGGGGATCCGACTCTCAAGTTGCTGCGTGTCTTCCTTCAAGCAGCGGGCTACTCTGAAGAGCAAATAGAGGCGATGCAACTCGAGACGAAATCCGAGGAGGAGATCGTCTTGCTCCTCCAGGATGCTCCGAAGAGGCTGATGGCAAACGGAGGCGACCCGAGGCAGAGGATTGTGAGCATCGAGAACCTTCCTTCATTTCTGGATGAGGGGTGGATATACAAGTCGACGCTACCAGATAGCAGAATCATCATCGAGCTCTCTTTGACATGAGGACTCTCGCGTAGGTAGCCAGCTTAACAAGACCCTCTGGCCTGGGAAGCAGGTCTGGCTCCTTAACAAGAGCCTCCCTAACCGGGTCTCCAGGGGGGAGGATCTCAAGAACACGCTTCTTCACGAGCCTGAGGTCTACTAGCTCATGATTCGGCCTCTCAACGGCGTTTGCCTGCTTCTTTGTTACCATTGTCGATCCTCACACTTCGCTTTCATTCCCGCCTTCTGATCTGTGCCAAAATCCTCTTCTCCTTCCTCGGAGGATTAGGGGTCTCACCATCACGATGGCCGTTTTGGCACAGCCTCCTCGCCGTCGTGCGACCAATTGCGAGGGCCTCGGCGATTTCGGTCCATGAATGTCCTGTCCGACGAAGTTGCACTGCTTTCACCCTGATCTCGGCTGCCGTTCTTGGTCTTCCAGGACCCCTCTTCTCTGAACTGCCATCATTGCCTAGCATCGTGCTCCCCTGGATGGGCGGTTCTGTCGTACTTCACATATGAGTCCGTCATTTCTGGCTTCCCATCCCATCCTCTCGCATCAACGGATGATTCTCTCTGACTATCCTCCTGTCCTCTTCGTAGTTGCCCTTTTTGTAGAATCGCTCCTTCGTCCGGACGGTGTGCCCTGCGATCCTTGCTGTGGCATCTCTATCTGCGCCAGCTACGTCCGTGTGCCTCTCTCCTGCCTCCCGAAGAGCCTTGCAGGTCACGAGACGAATCTCTCTGCTCTTCCTGTTGTACCCTATGACCCTTTGGATCCCGGCAGACCTGGCATGCCTGTCGACGATTCTCTCCGCCTGTCTCGTCGATAGTCTCTTCTTCCTGCTATTCGCAATGAGCGGCCCTCTCTTCCTTCTCTGAAGATAGCGTATCATCAGATCTCTGGTGTAGTCGCCGAAGAAGACTTGACGCTGTCTGTGAACTGTGTCAACATGAATCCTCTTGCCGTCCTCAATCCGAAAGACGGCCTTGCCCTTAGGATGGCGAATGAGGATGGAGCAGTTGTCGAAATCGATGTCCTGAATGTCGACTTTCAGGAGCTCGCTCACTCTGGCCCACGTCTCGTAGAGCAGTCTGACGAGAAGCTCGTCCCTCAGGGCCTTCCAGATCTGGAACTTCGTGGCCTGCGAGGGGAGCCTTCTGGAGGCCGAGCAGAGCCTCGTGCACTCCTCGACGGTAAGGCCTCTGGATTCTATCCTCTCCTTCAAGCCCATGGACCACACCCTTTCACAGTATCGAGGCAGACCAGGACAGACGAGCGAGACGCGAGCGATTGTGCGCTTCCCCCATGTTTCTCCATCATCGAAGGTCAACGGACTCCCAAAAACTAATACTCTGTGCTCACATGTGTGGTAATAGGTCACGCGAGGAATTGTAGATGCCGAAGAGAATGGGACTCGAGGACCTTCTTGCCGATGAGAAGACCCAGATGATTATTGGAAGGTTCGCCGAACAGAGGTCCGATATGCTGAGACCGAGCCAGCTGGAAAAGGGTCTGTCGCGCGCAACGCTGTATAGAAGGCTGGATAGACTCCGTGAGTACGGAGTGCTGCAGAAGGTCGACAGAGAGGGCAATCCGACGAAGGGAGGACAGAGTGCTCCTGAGACATACTACCTGCTCGTGGCAGACTACTGGAATACAGCCATCAAGTGCGCTGACATGAAGAGACTGGGAGATCAGGACCCCGACAGGATGACATCGGGCGTGTTCTCAACCGTCTACGGATTGGAACCCTCCGACTTCGAAGGTCATGAGGACGATGAGAAGAGGTTCCTGGAGGCGCTTGAAAGACTCGATTCGGTCGCCCTCACTTTCCTCCATCTGAGGGCCAGAGTACTGCAGAGAGCCCTGACGAAGACCCAGGACGTCTTGGACGATGGGACCTTCGACCCCGTCACGAGGTGGATGGTTGGATGCTACGGATGGATGAGGGCTATGGCTCCGCTCACTGGCGTGGAACCAGATCCTCCCGAGTCCTTCGTCATCGAAGCGGCGAGAGTCCTTTCGGAGTTGTGGCGTCTCGAGGGTGGGTTTTCGAGAGCAGAGGCGAAAGGCTACCTGGAGTGTGTCACCAGAGCCGTGAAGTTCACCTTGGTCTCGCACGCACTGTGCGGAGAACTCCTCGAGGCGATTGGACAGAAGGGCATGAGAGGTCTCGTGGTCTCCCACATAACTCCGGTATTGGGGGAATCCGAGGCCGTGTATGCCCGAGCCGAGGGAAGGTTCAGACGTTTCCTCAGATCAGAGGGAAGGACGGCGAAGGAGGGGGAGAAGCAGGTCTTCCGTTTTCTGCGGGAGCGCATTCATTCGGAGAAGGACATGAAGGGCTGGGGAGAGCCATTTCAGACGGTGCTCTCAAGACATCTGAAGGTCGCACCCGATGAGGTATTCGACGAGTTGTCAAGGACCTCCAGGAAGGCGCAGGTGGAATTCATGGCGGAGGGACTCCGAAGCGGCTTCCTCGACCCGCCGAGGATGCCAACGATCCGTGAAATGAGGGAGCACCTGAGTGGCAGGAGTTGACGTTACAGAACACCGGATGCTGGATGGGCCCTCGAGGTGATTGGAGGGGTACCCGCATTCTACTTTTCCACCGCTGGTATCCTGCCGGTCAGTGAGCCTTCATGCATGCGGTGTGGAGGTGCCAGACACCTGAGATGATACCGTGTTGTAGCGGTAGGAGCTAGTGCAACGACACCGGACTATCCGTGCGTAGTCGGTGTTCTCCCCTTTGAGCCAGGCAAGGTGTTCTCCACAGTAGAATACACTTTCTACCTCTTTTTCTACCGCGGTGAACATGGGTCGTCCCGAAGGAGCTGAGAGCAGCTGCCGGCACAATGCCCTTTTCTTGAGGACATCGAGAGGTACGTCTCAGAGACTCTGCGATACGATTGGGCGATAGAGTGCATCGAAGAGGAGGACGAAGAGACCTAGCGACACCGATGCGACGGACCGCAATCGTAGAGTGAGGGACTGCATCAGGTCTGGAGGCCCAGAGGAAGGGTAGTAATCGGCCGACCGTGACGACACCGCCGCCACACGCGGCTATCACCGTCACTCGGAATGTAGCGGGGACGGCATATCTTTCTACACGCGTCGCTACACCGAAGGACTGGAGGCGCGTTACACGCTGTGGGGACCGTGCGGTCGCAACGGGTCCCCTGCACGCTCTCTTGATGTCCTACGGCAGTAACCGAGACAGACATACCGACTGTACCCGCTACGGGTAGAGGGGGGCGTAGAGTGCACGCCTAGGGTGTGTAGCTTGCCCTGTAACGACACCCTTCCCGCTACCGTGTCGTAGCTGTAGGAGCTACTGCAACGACACCGGGTCTCCCCCTCTCGCTACACACTACACCGCAGGTAGCCAGGCATTGTAGCTAGCTACACGCTACACCGCAGCTACGCCGCACGCCACGACTCTGCTACGCGATCAGCGGCATTCTGTGGCGGACCAGGCCGCTGAGTTCGGGTGTGTCGACTCCTCATTTGACACTGGATGCGATGAGAAGGTGGAGCCACAGAGCATCCACGCGCCGATCGCAGACTTTGGAGTCGCCGTGGCGAGATCTTCGCCGGTTCCCGCAAACATTGAGGTCTCACTGCCTTCTCCAGCCTTTTCCAGGTGTTTTTCAGCCTGACTGTGGTTGTGACCGTAGCTGTCGAAGTCAGATCGTAGCGCGACCCTGAGATTTGAAATGGGCAATCATATCATGTATAACTTCATAGTGTCAATATACTCCCTCCTTGACAATACAAAAGAAGGGCTTCCCCACGGAGCGCGGGAAGGAGATTCTACGATTCCTGGAGGCCCAGAGGAAGGGGAGTAATCGGCCAATCGTGACGACACCGCTGTAACAGGCTGTCATCACCGTCACTCGGAGTGAAGCGCGCCCCGTAGGTCTGTTTGCACGTATCGCTACACCAAAGGACTGGAGGCGCGTTACATGGTGTGATGACCGTGTGGTCGCAACGGGTCCCGTACACCCTCTCACGATGCTCTGCGACAGTAGCCGAGATGCACATGTCGGCTGCACCCGTTACATGTAACGGGGGATGTAACATGCAGGCGTGGGGCGTGTAGTTTGCCCTGTAACGACACCCTCCTCGCTACCGTGTTGTAGCTGTAGGAGCTACTGCAACGACACCGGGTCTATCCCTCTCATCACGTGTAACGTCGCAGATAGCCAGGCATTGTAACAGCTACATGTTACGTCACGGTTACGGGATTCGTCACAGATTTATCACAAACTCAGCCGCAGAATAAGGCCGAGAGGCGTCGTGACCTGAGACGTATGAGACTCCAGCATTCCCTCTTCTCGACGGGGCGATCGGCTCGCGGAATCCCGAGTAGTGAAGCAGACGAGGAAACCGTCTGCACATCGGACCTGGTGACATTATGATGCGCATTCTCCCTTTCCCGCTTTTTCCAGGCTTTCATCCGGTTTTTCAGGCTTTCACATCTCGACATCGGTTGTGGCGCGTGGAGCTACGTAGTCGCGTGGCGGGAATGTTCTTAACCCATATCGGTTAGTGTAGCTTGCCTAACCTCATGGGGTTGGCGTACTCAATAACGTTAATATGGCCGAGCTCGTATGTCGAAAACATGGGCTTCATAACGAAGCGTGAAAGGGCGATCCTCGAGTTCCTGAAAGAGAGCGCGAAAGTCATGGATATTGCGCAGGAATTCGGCGTCGCAACGACCTCCGTATCACGGAGCATCTCCAATATCAGGCACAAGTGCCTGGAACTGGAGGATGACATCGAGTTCCTCCTGGAGATCGGATTTCTCAGAATCCAGGATGGAGGACTGGAATTCATCTCCAGGGACCCGAAGGATCTGAGGCCGAGACCCTGAGGGTTTCGACTCGTGCTATTCGAAGTCACGTTTGCTGGTCTCACCCAGGGCTTCCTGAGTCTCGGATTCCCACGACCTCCATTCCTCCAGCTCCTTCCTTTCCTTTCGGAGGAGGCGATAACCCACCGCCCCGCCGGAGGCCAGAGCGATGCCAATGACAATCATCAGCCATCCGCCTGGATGCATAATTCCGCCCGAGAGGACCAGGATTATGATGAAGAGCAAGGCGATAAGCGCCCCCAAGGGCACCGCGACATAGTAGATGTCCTCCTCCTTCTTCATCTCCTTGACTCTCGCCTCGTACCTCGCAATGGACATCATGTAGGGGTCCTTCTTCATGCCGACCTGTCCCTCGAGACTTCCATGACCTTCAGCATATATCATCTTTTCTTGTTATCATGTTAGATTGTATTCGTTATTTATGCATGACAGACAATCCACATCCGATGCCAAAGAGGCACTTCGCCCAAGCCAAGGTCACACAGAGAAAGCAGATAGCCGTTCCCAAGAAGGTAAGGGAGAGGCTTGGGGAAGTCGAGGAAGGAGGCTTCATTCTTTTCTACGAGGACGGGAAGAGGATCTACATCGAGAAAGGTCGTATTGGACCCGTGCCATAGCGCTATTCACCGAATCGGGAATCTTCTGGCTGAAGAAGCTCTGGT
>JAJISE010000061.1 GCA_022848865.1 Candidatus Thermoplasmatota archaeon
GGAATGACGGCGTAGAAGGAGCCGTCGCTCTGGACGGGGACGTCGATGCCCGCGACCAGCAAGCTGAGAAGTGTAAGGTCATTCGGCACGAGAGGCGAGATGAGATCTTCGACCTGTCCGCGTACTGCCAGAGTTTCTTCGTTCGTAGTCGACCGCACGTCCAGATCCATCGAAGGCTGCAGAGAATCCGAGATGACCGTGAGGTACACTGTCGCGGAATTCGCCGGGGTGTGTTCCTCGGTGGCGAACCAGTCGACAGCTTTCACGACAATGATGTTCTCTCCGGGGGTCAATGTCACGGTCTTCTCGAAGCGCCCGTTGCCGTCTACGGGGACTTCCTCGTCCCTGATAGTGATCGTCGAATCTCTGTCCGCCACGCCGCTAATCAACGTCCTGTCCTCCTGTGTGTGGAATACGGCGGGTTGATCCACGGAGATCTGCGGAGCGCTGGAGTCCACGGTGAAATGGTATGTCTGCTGCGCCAGGTTTCCCGCGACGTCATGAATCGCGAAAGTGATACTGTGAACGCCCTCGGGAATGGGCGCGAGCGGGACGTAGCTCACCGTACCGCCCCAGTAGCCATACTCGTCCTTCGGGCCCTGGTCGAATGGAATCTGCACAGTGGCCTGAGACGTGACGTTTGCTCCATCGAACCAGACCTCTGCGCTTTCCGGACTGAGCTCACCACCCTTGTACACGGCTGTTTTCGGATCGGAGACCGAGATACTGAAATCGATGTCGCCTTCCGTCACCTTGATCTGGCCAGTGTAGTTGACGATGTTGCTCGACGACTTGATCGTGAGGCCTGAAATCGCGGGCGCGACCCTGTCCAGGTTAAGTTCCACTGGCACCAGTACCGTCAGAGGTGCACTGACGGGTCCGACATAGAGCGCACCAAGCATCTGGGAGTCCTCGGTGCTCCCGACGAGATTCCACTTCAAGGACACCTTCGTAATCGTGCCTGCCGGAACGAGGCCTGTTGTCATTCCCTCGATCTCGAACCCCTCGCCCTGTACGAGGGAAATGTCCATATTGAACGTGCCTTCGGAACCGGCGAAAACAGAGAAACCGAGGACCTTGATGAGATAGGGAGCTCCTGTCTCGGCCTCATTTATACCTGCCGTGTCAGGGTCGTCTTCCGCAGTGGGTCGGATCAGTCTGACGTGCTCGTCCGCATCTGAATCCGCGTCAAGAGCGATGAACTCCTCAGGTTGAGCCTCACCGTCCGGTACATTCCCTGTACCCTTTCCGTCGAGGAATATCCCGAGGTCGAGATCGGTACATGGCTTGGCCGTCGTCTCTCGATCGCTCGTGATGTGGATATCGAATATCAGTGCGCTGGGTCTCACCTTGACGACCTTCGTGTACTTCGCCTTGGACAGGATCTCGGTGAAGCTCGCTCCGTCGGTCTTGTCCTGGAATACGGTCACATTCTTCAGTTCGATAGGCATCGATGGGCCCGCCGATATTCCGCCGACACCCTGCCAATCAGTGGCAGAGTGGATGTGAACGTCTCTACTCCCGCTCAAGTTGTTCGTGCTGATGCTCAGTATCGACGGTACGACATCCATCGTGTTCACATTTCCCGAGACGGTCTCTTCGTGAACTGTTCCGTTGAGTGCACGGTGTTGGATGGCTATCACGTCCAGTCCGCCGATGATGGTTGGCGCGACTATCTCTCTGTTCCCGCCCGTCGTCGTGAAGACCGAGGTTGTCTCCTCGCTACCGCCGAAGTTCTTGTAGAACACGTATGGACCGTATCTCGCCTCCTCGAACGCCGCATTGCCGTACATTGAGAGACCACCGCGACCGAAGGCGAACGCATTGATGTCCGTCATGTCGTAGTCCCACACGACATCCAACAGGAACTTCATCGAACCGGGGCTCATGAACTGCCCCTCGTTCGGGACGTCCACGAAGTAGTACCGCCAGTCACCGGACTTCTTGCCGTTGCCGAATCCTCCATGGACCATGTTCCCATACA
Source organism: Candidatus Thermoplasmatota archaeon (assembly GCA_022848865.1). Taxonomy (NCBI): domain Archaea; kingdom Methanobacteriati; phylum Thermoplasmatota; species Thermoplasmatota archaeon. The sequence goes on from JAJISE010000061.1 coordinate 1,985, forward strand.
GATCGTCCTGTCCGGCTGGGAAACCGCCGAACTGGAACTGAGTCACGTCTGAAGGGACGTTGACAAGAACGGGGATCGTAGTGACGTTGTAGTACTCGTAGTCTATCGTCACATTGGTATCCTTGGAGAGCAGATTCGTGAAGTAGACTATTCCGGTCTCGGGATACAGTGTGTAGTCCACCCCTTCTGCCTGAAGGATTCCGTCCCGCCAGACAGTGGCCATCTTGATCGGTATCTTGCTCGGGCGGGCATAGCGCTGCGCCATGTTCTCGTTGATGAAGGTCTCTGTCTTCTGCCCGAGGTCTCCTCTCAGATAGATACCCCCTTCGTAGGATCCCACCGTGGCGTCGGAGCCGACCGTCATCGTGGCAGTGAACGTATCGGAATCGCCTGGAGAACCCAGCGGGGCAAGAGCTAGAGTGCTCGTGGATGTTGAGAGCCAGTTCCAGTCCTGCCTCTTGTAGAAGTCCAGAGTCATTTTGAAATGGACATCTGCGGCCCCCGGTTTTCCTGCCTGGATTCCAGGTCTAACGCCAATGACGAGTCCATCGTGGGTTCTCTGCGCGGGGTTGTGTATCCTCCCCTCATAGATGTTGGCATCTGGATAGGCTATCAGCATTCGATTCAGGTCGTTGTAGCTGGTGACTGCGGGATTGGCCATCCCACCTCCCCGCCAGGTCCAATCATAGATATCGAGGAAGTAGCTCTTGTCCGTCGTGCCGTCCAGATTCGTGTCAAGAAGGCTCTGGTTCGTGTAGACAGTGATCTTGAGGAGATCTGTCTCCAGCCAGTTCGTGACGTTAATGTCGGTTTTCTTCTCTCCAAACTGGTCATAGATGCCTGGATCCTCAAACCCAAAGACATCCATCATTCTGATTACCGTCCAAACGGCCTCGGTCTCCGCTCCTGTTGTGAAGCTGTAGTTCAGCGTGTCGATCTTCTTGAAGACCGCATCAGATATCTCAACCTCCTCCGTATCGGTTGGATTGTGATTCTGGACGAGGAAGTCTTGAGTGTCTTCCTCACCCGCTCGAATGAGTTGAGGGAATGCCTCATACTTCGTCCCCTTGTAGTCACCAGGGACCCAGAAGTTGGGGGAAACCACGAAACCGTCCTCGTCGTGAGCGATCTTCGTCGCCCTGTCAGCATTGGTCCGACCTGCGCCTTGGGACAAAACGTCGTAGCTCAGGTCGTCCGCGCTGCTCATGAGAATGGATTGGGCGGTCGTGGCATCTGGAAACGCATCATGCGCGTCCTTGTAGGCCTCGTATATGAGTGCGAGAATCGCGGCCGTGCAGGGCGAGGCGAGACTCGTGCCGGCCCAGAGATCCGTGGCTCTTGTCCCGTCGTAGGGTCTGTACTGGACCTGGTTCAGCGGCGTGGCCCCAAAGGCCATCCTGCCGTTCGTCACGACGTCGGGTTCGGGTCTTCCCAGCACGCTCGGCCCCCTGCTGGACTCGGTGGCGATATCACCGTAACTCGGGTTCATGCCGTTCTCCAGTTCTGATATGCGCCTGTACTGGAAGTCTGTCGAAGACCCGACAGAGACAACCCCCGTGGACGTAGCGGGACTCGTTACCGTGCCGTACCCGTGACCCGCGTTGCCGGCCGAAACAGTGAACACGACCTTGTTATCCGCTTGATTATTCACCAACCAGTCAAGGAATCGCGACCAGAAGTCGAGACCTGCCTCGTATGTGCCAGGGAATCCGAAGCTATTCGTGACGATGTTCGCCTCATCCCCCGTGTTCGGTTCTCCATCGTAACCTTCGATGGCGAAGAGCCATCCCTCGATGTAGCTTCCGTAGTAGATGTTCGCGATGGGCAGGATCTCGGCCTCGGGGGCAAAGCCCACGACTTGAGGCTCCGAGGGTTCGTCCATTCTCGAATCGTCATAGAATGTGCTGATCCCTTTGCCCACGATGCTCGAGGCTATGAGCGTCCCGTGACTGAAGTCGAGGTCTAGCGCGCCCATGAAGGCGACCAGCGTTCCGTTCTCTGGGATTACTTGCTGCTCGATCAGGCCGCTCCGCTCGACGTAGACATCGGAGTACGGAATCGGAACTCGGAGCATTGTCCCATTGTCCCAGTAGTTCTGAGCTATGAAGTAGACGATGCCGCCTGAAACATCGGCAATCCCGTCTCCGTTGTTCCATCTGGTGTAGTCGAGCGAGCCGGTCGTGTGTTCCGAGAGAACCGCTCTTAGGACCAGGTCATCGAACGGAACGGTAAGGTATTCCCAGAGTTTCACGCTCCTATCCTGACCCCCGGTCACGATCCATGTGCCGTTCGGCGCGAAGCCCGCGCCCGCGACCCACCTCTTGGTCAGTTCCCCGCCGACGAGTTCATCGTGAGCTCCCGCAACGCGGACCTTGTACGTGTAGTTGTGCAGGTAGGTCACATCCCACAGGACGAGGGTCATGTCGGTCGCGAAAGAGGCATTGGAAGTCGTCAGAAGCAGTGTTCCATCGTCCGACCAGGCGACGTCCATGATCATCTTGGCCAGCCCGTGGGCGTACTCCGGGATGCCCTCTGCGGGACCAACGACGTTCCGAACGATAAGTGCCCCGCTTCCCTCGGCGACTGCAAGGCGCGTCCCGTTGGGATTGAAAGCGATCGCAGTGGGCGAAGAGTAGTTGAAGCTCCTTATGAAAGTCCCGCCCGAGTCGTGTATCGTGATGTTGTCGTCGAGAGATGCTGACGCGATCCGGTCCAGGAAGGACCAGTCAACGGATGTGACTTCGTCCGCGTGCATCGTCAGCTCCACTGACGTTTCGGCGATGATATTCCACACCTTGACGGTCCCGTCCAGTGAACCGGAAACCAGCTCATTGCCTGACGGAGCCCAGGCGATGGATTTCACACCTGATGCATGTCCGACGAGGACCTTCTCGATCTTCTCGGTTGCGGTGTTCCAGATGACCACATTGTTGTCACCGTTGCCTGAGCGATCGTCATACGCGGCCGCGAGACGGTTCGCATCAGTCGGTGACCACTGCACGTCTCTGACCCTTCCCATGTGAGCGTTCAGATAAGAGAGCACTGACCCGTCGGCAGCGTCCCACACGATGACGGTGTGGTCAAGGGAACCTGATGCGATCCTCGTGCCGTCGGGCGACCAATCGACGGATGACACGCCCATTATTGGATCGAAGAAGTCCGCAAGACACGTTTCATCATATATCGTGCCCTGACCGGGCCAGTCCACGGGATGCCATACCATGCCCGCATCGTACTTGCCAAGCTTCTTGATGGGCTTGTCGTTCCGGAAATCCTTGTTGTGGTCGAGGTCCACGTACACGGTGTCATAGACATGAGACTGGGCTTCGTCGACGACCAGGACCCTGGAAAGCGGGTAGTTCTCATCGGGATGGTCGCCAAAGAGGTAGTCACCGCTGTAGCTTGTACCGCTCACGATGTACTCGAGGGGCCACGAGAAGTTGGTGTTAGGCCTACCCTCAACTGTATCGTCTGGTCTCGTGTACGTATGTCGCCAGAACCCTCTGCCGACCACTGTGAAGGCCGACAGTGTCGTGATGCTGGTGTCCCACTCAGGCTTGACGAAGTCCACGTTCACATCACTGTAAACGGTGTCCATGGCGTGCGAAGCATTCACACCGCACGAGAAGAGCTGCACAGATATCTCCGCGGGATCTCCGATGTACTTCTTGGAGATGCTGAACTCAACGAACGCTTCTTGGAGCTCGAAGTCCCATCCGCTGTATGAGATGTTTCCCTTTATCGGCTCCTCGGTGATGTTGATCCCGCCGCTCCAATTTGAACCATCCCACTTGTATACGGTCGCGTTCTCGATCGTATCATTCTTGTCCCAGCGCCCCTTTGGCTGGAGCCCGTTGTGGGTCATATAGACCGCGAACTCCGGAGCGTGCTCAGCCACGGCGTTGATGTACTTGCCTGCGGGGTCACCAGGCGCTCCGCCCAGTGTCGTGTTGATGTAAAGACCGAAGGACACGTTCGTTTGGTTGGTGAGAGTGTTGAACCCGAAGTACCAGTTGAACTTGTCTTGAGAGACATAGAGCGAAAAGAGATTGAAGTCGTTCCCTTCATCCGCCGGAATGGGCGGCACTAGCGTGATGTCGGAGTTCGAATCCGTCGCAACGAGTTCGCTCCCGTCGGTCCAGAAGTCGTTCCTGCCATCTATCCTTACAGTGTGCGTTACATTCCTATCCGTGGAGGTTGTGTTCGCGTACCACGATTCCGTGGCGTCCAGGGCAAACGGATACCCTCCATTCAGGATGTAGGAGGTGAGGGAGGCGGGGTCGAACGCCATGGGCCATCCATCATAGTACTGCAGGTGGGGTTTGTCTTCGAGCGTTCCAGGGTCCAGGAGTGAAGCGTTGAACCGCATGGCCTTTGCGAAGAGATCGGGATGTGCGAAGTCAACGCCGTCATCGATGACGGCAATCTTGACTCCGTCTCCTTTCCACCCCCTTTCCCAGGCGGCCTGAACGCCATGATTGATAGAGGAATTCAGGTTGCTGGGAGCCATGCCACCGTCGGACGAGTACGTGTCGATGCTCTCGACGATATGTGGCTCGGGAGGGACGTATCTGAGGATAGACATCGTCGAAGGTAGAGACGCCACCTCATCGATGGCAAGCCCTGGGATTTCAAGAATGGGGAAAGCCAGACCGTTCCAGTCAGAAGTCCCGACGAGCCCGTTGTACTCGAACTTCTGCAGAGTTCTCGCCAGTTCCGCCACATCGGATGTTACTACGACGACGTCTTGCATGGCTTTCGAATTCCTTGCTGAATCCAGTGCGGGATCGATGTTGAGCGAGAGGCTTTCATGAACATGCTCAACGGCCTCAGAAGAGCGCGTGGTCTCAGGTTCCTCGAACACCGCAGACTCCGGCGTGTTCTCCTCATATGGAGCAGTCGCAATCCCAGAAATCAGCAATACCCACATCAACAGTGCGCATACCGCACTTTGCCCGAATCTCATCTCATTCCTCCTCCATAGCCAGTGTGAGAACGAACTACAACCATCATATAATCCTCGGGTATTTATAGCTAATCGAGTGGGCCGACCGCCATCCAGATATTTCAGACGGCCCCATCGGAAAACCTAAAATAGCCTCCCACACTTCTAACGAGTTGCGTTCTCACGCAGATGGAAGGAGCATAATGGCACTCGAGATACTCGACAGCAAGACCGGCACTCTCAGGGAATTCCATCCCGCAGATCCAGAGATCGTGAGGATGTATGTCTGTGGGCCAACGGTCTATGCCGACGCTCACATCGGACACGCTAGGTCCTACGTCTCCTTCGATGTGATGAGAAGATACCTCGAGTTTAGAGGACATCGGGTCAGGATGGTGGTCAACATCACCGACGTGGACGATGTCATAGACCAGAAGGCGGCCGGGCGGGGGGAGAAGCCAGAAGTCCTCGCGGCCCGCTACGAGGAGCGATTCCTTGAGGACCTTCGGACGCTGAACGTGAGGCCCTCTTACGCCAATCCGAGGGTTTCCGAGAACGTCCCATCCATGATTGGCATCATAGAGAAGCTCAACGAGGAAGGGTACGTCTATGAAGTGGACGGAAACCACTACTTCCGGACGACTCTTCCGGGCGGATACGGTCAGCTCACTCACGAACGTCCGGAGGATCTCCTTGCGGATGAACCGACCATGGAGGACAGGGAGAACCCGTTCGACTTCTTGATTTGGAAGAAGAGCAAGGAAGGTGTGGCTTCCTGGGACTCCTCTTTGGGTGCAGGCAGACCTGGCTGGCATATACAGTGCTATGGGATAATGAGGGGAGCGCTCGGAGACAGCATCGACATCCACGGTGGCGGCGAGGACCTCAAGTTCCCACACCATGAGAGCAACATCCTGATCTCCCTTGCCCACATGGGAAAGGACGCAATCAGTTATCATGTTCACAACGGTTTCATGACGCTCGGTAAGGAGAAGATGTCCAAGTCCTTGGGCAACTTCGTACGGCTGAGGGACGTGTTCGAGCGGTTTGGCGGTTCCGTGGTTCGCTTCTACCTCCTTCGCCCCCACTACAGAGAGACCATCGACTATGATGAGGACGACATCGAGAA
>JAJISE010000062.1 GCA_022848865.1 Candidatus Thermoplasmatota archaeon
CGCGAGGACGACCAAGAAGCTGAACGTCCGCGAGATAGTCAGGCGGGTCCGCAGGTCCGAGAGGAGCGTGAGGAAATACCTCGTTCTTCTGACCAGGAAGGGCATACTCGAGCGGGAGGCCGTGAGGACCGCCCGGGGCAAGCTCGCATACCTGTACTATGTGGCCCCGGTCGAGAAGATTTCCGCGGTCCTGAGGAGGGAGATCTCGCGGACGGCCAAGAAGCTCGAGGACATTGCGCCGCATGAGTCGTGATCAGTCCCAGAACCTTCGGGTCCTCGCGTACGTGACCTCCGCGGCCAGTATGTCCCGGAGGAAGTCCTCCTCGCTGTCGTGACACCTTCTGAGGATCCTGGCGGCGTTGGCGGCACCGACGCCCCTCGCCATCAGTGCCAGTACGGCCCTCTTCCCGTGCGCCTTCACGAGGTTGGCGGCCGTCTGTATGCGCCTGGCATCCTTCCTCTCCTCGGCCGTGAGCCCCTTCTTCTTGAGCAGCTTGGTCTTCTCCCTCTCCGCGGGATGGACCGCCGCCACCATGACGCCCTCGCACACCGGACACGATATCTTTGGCGGGAGGTCCCCCACCCGCACCCTTCTCGCCGACCCGCAGTTCATGCAGTACAGGACCGCGTACGCGTCCTCGATCCTCTTCTTCAGCACGATGAGCGTCTCCCGGTCCACCTCGCGCGGTATGAGGAACGCCCTCGACCATTCGATGCCCGCCTTCCCGATGGGGGAGAGCGAACCGACCTGGACCTCGATCTCGCCGTCGGCGATCATCTTGAGGACATCCACCGCCCCGTCGATGTCCAGCCTTTCCCAGATGGCCTTCTCGATGGCCTCGTCGGACAGGGGCGAGTTCTCGTACGCCTTGAACATCTTGGGCAGGTTGACCGCCTCCCAGTCCACGTCCCGCCTGATGGCGCCGAACTTCTTGGCGACGTGGACGAAGATGCGCCTCATGAACGTCGAGTTCCTCAGGATGACCCTCATGAGCGAGTGGACACCGTCCAGATGCTTGGGGAAGAGCAGCTCCCTGACCTTGGCGGGGTCGTACCACTGCGGCACGCTGAGCACGATCCGGTAGGGGTCTGTCATGATGCCCACGCTCTCGCCCAGCCTCGCGGACATGAAGGAGGATATCATCTGCCCCAGGGTCTGGTTGACCTTGCTCCCGAAGCACGCGTTGATGATCACGGTCTTCTTCCCCGCCTCCACCGTGACCAGCTTGTCCGTCGGCACGGGCTTGCCCCCCTGCTTGTCGAGATATTCCTCGAACTGCCGGACGCCGAACTCGTTGCACGGATACGAGGAGTAGTCCCGTAGCCTCCTCAGCCGCCCGACCTCCATCGCGACGTCGAAGGGGACGGGGATCTCCTCTCCCAGCCAGCTCGGCACGGACCCGATCTCGGGGATGGGTTCCACCAGGATGATCGACTCCTGGAACTCCACGAACCTCCAGCTCGAGCCCCTCATCACGAACGTCGCCCCGAGCTTGGCGTGCTCGGAGACGAACCACTCATCGAGCGTGCCGACCGTCCTGCGCGTCGAGATGTCCACGACCTTGTACGTCGTGATGTCGGGGATCATGGAGATGTTCTCGTAGAAGTACGTCATCGACCCCCTCGATCTGCCGATCCTGTCGTCCCTGAACCATATCGCCCGAATCTGGCCGAGCTGCTCCACGACATCGAGGAACTCCTTCCGACGAAGGTTCCTGAAGCAGTGCGCCCGCCTGAACATCTCGTAGACCTCGTCCATGTGATAGGAGGGCTGTGCCATCGTGAGCGAGACTATCTGGTTCGCCAGCACCGCGAGGTCGTTCTCGCGGACCCTCGAGACCTCGAGCTCCCCGCTCAACGCCCGCCTGGCGATGACGCAGGCCTCGGCGAAGTCGTCCGGGCCGGTCGCTATCGTAACGCCGTCGGAGACCTCGCCCACGCCGTGCCCTGACCGCCCGACGCGCTGGACGAGCCGCGTGACCTGTCGCGGGGAGTTGTACTGCAACACGAAGTCCGCCGAGCCGACGTCAATGCCCAGCTCCATCGAGGACGTGCAGATGAGCGCCTTGGTCGTCTCGCCCTTGAAGTCGTCCTCCATGTGGATCCTAACGTCCTTGGAGAGCGAGCCGTGGTGAACGCCGACGTTGGGACCGCCCTTCCAGTGGCTGAACCGCGAAGCCAGGAACTCGGCCGTGTCCCGCGTGTTGACGAAGAAGAGCGTCGACCTGTGTTCCTCTATCAGGGCCCTGCATACTCTCATCGCCGCCGCGTGCTCCTCGCTCATCTTCAGCTTCGACGAGAGCTTGGCGTCCTCCTTCCCCTGCTGTGGATAGTGGACCTCGATCCTCATCTCCTTGGGTATGTCGAGGACCACGGTCTCGATCTCGCGCCCGACCCCCGCCAGGAACGAGGCTATCTCTGCGGGCGAGCCGACGGTGGCGGACAGGCCGATGCGCTGGACCTCGTGGCCCGCCAGGCTGACGAGCCGCTCGAGGCCGACGGCGAGCTGCCCGCCCCGCTCATCTCCCGCTAGTTCGTGGATCTCGTCGACCACGACGGACCGGACGCTCTTGAGATGCTCTCGCAGCCTCTTCCCTGTGAACATGATCTGGAACGTCTCGGGCGTCGTTATAAGTATCTGCGGCGGGTTCTTGGACTGCCTCGTCCGCTCGGACTGGGGCGTGTCGCCGTGCCTCACGGCCACGTCGATGTCGAGCATCTCACCGAGGACCCGCATCCGCTCGAGCATGTCGCGGTTGAGCGCCCGCAGAGGTGTGATGTACAGGACGGATATGCGCTCCGGGTTCTTGTCGAGGATCCAGCTCATCAGCGGGAGCACCGCAGCCTCCGTCTTCCCTATGCCCGTCGGGGCGACGAGGAGGACGTTCTTTCCGTCTGCGATGAGAGGGATCGCCTTCACCTGCGGCTCCGTGAGCGTCTCGAACCCGAGCTTCGTTGCCGCGTCAGAGATCTCCGGTCTGAGGCGCTTCAGGACGTCCATCAGACAATAAACGGTGGACCGCATAAAAAGGTTTGACGCCACGGCGGGAAATGAGATATACGACACGCTCGTTCTACAAGCGGTGATTTGTTGCTAGATATGCTTAGGAAATGCCTATCCTCTTTTTCGGGCGATTACGCAGAGATGAGGTTCCACGAGAGGAAGTCCACGTACATCCGCATAGCTGCGGGAGAGCTCGAGGACGCCTCCTACCTCAAGAACGCGGGCGTGGGAGTCCGCGCCCTGGTCAACGGTTCGTGGGGCTTCAGCAGTACGAACGTTCTCGAGCGCAGTGCGATAGAGGGCAGTCTCCGCGACGCGGAGAAGGCCGCCAAGGTCGCCTCCCAGAACCGGACGGAGAAGGTCGAGGGGCTCGCGGACGTCAAGCTGGCCAGAGGGGCATTCCACCCCGTGGTGAACGACCCAATCGAGAACCACTCATTGGAGGAGAAGATGAACCTCGTCATAGAGGCCGAGAAGACGGCGAAGGACGAGTCGAAGGACGTGAAATCGGCCATATCGGTCTACTCGGAGCTCGTCGACAGGAAGATGGTGGCCAACACGGACGGGGCCGAGTTCGAGCTCCATGACGTGAAGCCGGAGTTCTACGTCTACGCCGTCGCCTCCGAGAACGGCGACAGGGTCGCGGCCGCGAAAACGGCGAGCGTCACGGGCGGCTGGAAGGACCTCTGGCGCAGGAACGAGCCACAGCAGCTTGCACTGGATGCCTGCGATCTCGCCTCGAAGCTGCTCCACGCGAAGCACGCGAAGGGCGAGTCGGCCACGGTGATACTGGAACCCTCGCTTGTGGGCCTCATAAGCCACGAGGCGATCGGGCACACGGTCGAAGCGGACTTCGTGCTGTCCGGGTCCATAACCAAGGGCAAGCTTGGGCAGAAGCTCGCGAGCGAGCTCGTCACCCTCGTCGACAGCGGGAACCCGCCGGAGGATTCACATGGCACGGGGAACGTGCTCGTGGACGATGAGGGCGTCCCCGCCAGGACGACGAGGATCATTGAGGACGGCGTGCTCAAGTCGTACCTGCACGACCGCGAGACGGCCCTGATATTCAAAACCGAGCCGACGGGGAACGCTCGGGCGTTCGAGTACACGGACGAGCCCATAATCAGGATGACCAACACGTACATCCTTCCGGGCGACCACTCGCTGGAGGAGATGATCGAGGACGTGAAGGAAGGATACCTGATGCGCGGAGCGGGGGGCGGACAGGCGGACTCCAACGCCGAGTTCATGTTCGAGGTGGACGAGGCGTACAGGATCGAGAAGGGCGAGGTGAAGGAGCTCCTCAGAGGCGTCACGATAAACGGGCAGGCATTCGATGTGCTCAAGAGCGTCGACGCCATCGGTAAGGACTTCCTCCTCGACATAGGCGTCGGCTACTGCGGCAAGTTCCAGAGGGCGAAGGTCGACGGCGGTGGTGGCGCTCTCCGTTGCAGGGCGATCATCGGCGGGAGGCAGGAGGGGTGATGATGCTCGACGTTCTAGATGCATGCAAATACGCGGTCAAGAAGGCCGTGGAGCTCGGGGCGACGGAAGCGGAGGGCTTCGCCGCTGGCGGGAAGGAGATCAACGTCTCCATCGAGAGGAACGAGATCAAGATAGGGAAGAGCCAGGAGCTCTCGGGAATAGGAGTACGAGTGATCCTGGACCGCTCACTGGGCTTCGCATCGGTCAACGACCTCACCAAGGCGGAGATCGCGAAGGCCGCGGAGAAGGCGGTGGGACTCGCGAAACGGGCGCCCCCGCTCAAGTTCAACGAGCTTCCCGGCGCGAAGTCGGTCAGCAAGGTCGAGGGGCTGTACGACCCGAGGAGCAAGGACTTCACTATGGACGACGCCCTGGAGAACGCCACGAAGCTCCTGAAGACCGCCAAGGACTACGATCCCAGGGTCACTGTGGACAGCGGCTACTTCTCCGCCGACGTCGGACGCTCCGCAGTGGTCAACTCGAGCGGGGTGGAGGCCTCCGAGGAGGCGTGCGCCTTCACGCATGTCATCCTGGGCATGGCGGTAGAGGGCGACGATGTCTCCAGCTTCGACTACCGTTTCAACGGGACCAGGCGTGTGGACGAGATCGAGGTCGAGACGAGCGCGAGGGCGCTGGCGGAGACAGTCGTCAACTCCCTCGGCGCGAAGAAGACGGAGAGCTTCAAGGGAACGGTGATACTGAACCCCAACACGGTGGTGGACCTTCTTGCGCCCGTGATCGTTTTCTCCACGAACTCGAATGCCGTCCAGAAGGGCATGAGCGGATTCGCGGGGCGCATCGACGAGAAGGTCGCCTCGGAGGAGCTGACCGTGCGGGATGACGGCCTCATCCCCGGCCGGCTGGGCTCGTCGAGCTTCGACCGAGAGGGACTGCCGCACCGACCGCTCCCGATAATCGAGAAGGGCGTGCTGAAGAACTTCCTCTACAATACGCTCACTGCGAGGAAGGAGGAGCGGGAGAGCACGGGCCACGCATCTGGCGGGATCTCGGGCCCACCGAGGATCGCGCCGACGAACCTCATGATCGAACCCGGAGATGCCGAAATCGACAGCCTGATCGGCGAGACGACCAAAGGCGTCATCATAAGCAGGTTCTCGGGCGTCCCGGACCCGATAAGCGGGGACTTCTCCGGTGCCGTGAAGGGCGGCTACCTGGTCGAGAACGGGGAGAAGGTGAACCCGATAAGGGAGACCCTCGCGGCCGGCAACGTCTTCGAGCTCCTCAACGAGATCAGCGGCATATCGAAGGAGACGGAGAGGATAATGAGCTTCATCGCCCCTTGGGTGAGGCTGGAGAACGTCTCCGTCACGAGCGTTTAAGAGCGAAAAATGGGCCCGGCCGGATTTGAACCGACGACCCCCTGGTTATGAGCCAGGTGCTCCACCAGACTAAGCTACGGGCCCTCGTCGCGAGAATACGCTTTTCCATATTTAAGACTGTAGCAGTGGTATCGGAGTTGGTATGTGGTATCCGAATTGGTGGTTTCCCGATGAGCCTTATATATGCTGCTCATAATGGACTTATTGAGCCGTAACAGACAGTGTTGATTCTCTCCCGAGATAACGCTGGCCTGGAGGGGGGTGACAAGCGCTCCATCACAGATGCTGGATGCCGGACGAGAGTTCTATGAACGCGACGGCTCCTCCCTCCTTTTTCTGCTCATCATTAAATATCCAGGAACCCATTTAGAAAGCGGGGGATACGAATGAGGGGCCTCTGTTCCGCATTGATGTGTGTCGTGCTGATTTCATCGATTAGTCCGCTGTATGTGCCCGTGGGCGAGGAGATCATGAGCCAAGCGACGGGGACGGAGTTCCTCACGTTCTGGTCCGGCGATCTCATCATTATGGCCCAGGAGCCTGACACGAAGGTCCACTTGTACGACCTCGACACTGGAGGACTGCTCAGCACGACCGACTCGCGGCTCTCGAGCCCGCCGATAGCGAACCCTTTCATCCTGAGCAACTCCGGCGACTCTTGGGAGGAGAAGGGCGGAGTGGGCAACCTCAACCAGGAGATCAGGCTGAAGGTCGTCACATCCGATGCGGCAGGCGGGACCGCCGCAAAGCCCGTGACCATCTGGACGGGATACCTCAATCCTGGAAGCGCCAATCCGTGGATGTCCTACGTCCCCGCCTACGGAGAGACGGGAAGGAGCGGCACGGAGCTCGGCTACGAGTTCCTCGGCTTCGTGGACGAGGAGATGTACATCTTCGCCCTCAAGGATCCAGGCACGCCCACCAGTATCACAGTGGACGACATGGTGACGAACAAGGACGCGGACACGGACGACGACTACACGCTGACGTCAGCCTCCCCCAAGCTCGACTACTCGGATTCCGAGATAGAGATATACTACATCACAGGATTCGAGGAGGACACGGTTCACGTGACAAGCAACGTACTCGCGTCCGTCCTGGTGGGCAAGGGCTCGAGAAGCCCGAACCTGAACGACTGGTCGGCCACACCGCCCTCCTACTCGGCGGGGGACGAGGGTGTCGAGAGGGGGACCCTGTTCTACACGTATGTGAGGAGCTATCTGACGGTATTCCCCTTGGAGGACGACACGCACGTCTATATAGTGGACCTGAGCGACGGTGACGATTCGTTCAATGTGACTCTGGACGGTGATGATTCCGACGGCACGTATGAGTTCTACACGGCAACGAAGCAGAGCTTCAGCAGTGGCCAGATGATTGCACGGGCCTCCGGACCGGCGGTCAACATCATCAGCCCGGGAAACGAGTTCGATCTCGACTATGTCAAGGTGAGCTCCGACAAGCCCGTGCTCGTCTACAACGGTCCAGCGGCAAGCAACACGCTCGACTTCGCCGATGTCGCCTACTCGATCCCAACGGGTCCGTCGAGCCAGGAGCTGTACTGCTTCGCACAGAACTCCGGGAACTCGAACGACCTTCAGATCTTCGCTTACAATCAGTCGACGAATGTTGTGATTACGTCACTGACATATACCCAGAACTTCAGGGCGCCCGTCCACCACGATTTCATGATC
>JAJISE010000063.1 GCA_022848865.1 Candidatus Thermoplasmatota archaeon
AGGACCGTGAGCGGGACCCGCGGCTCAGCCGAGCATCTCCTTCACGGCGTCGATGAACCTCCGCGCCTCGCGCACCCACCGCTTCGCCACGCGGCTGCCGACCTCGGTGCCCTTGTAGTCGTACTCCGACTTCTCGGAGACGGCCCTCATCAGGACGTTGCGCAGACCCGCGTACTTTGCGGGAATCCTGTTCTGCTTGAGGAGCTCCCCGAACAGCCTGCTGGCTTCCTCGTGACGGGTCGAGCGGCGACCGAGGTACCGAGACGTGAGCGCGTCGTTCGCCCTGATCATGGCGTGGATGTTCATCGCGACAGCGGTGGTGTAGCGCGCCCTCCCGCCCCTGTCTCCGGCGATGATAGTGCTCTCCGCTGCCGCAAGCCACGCCTCCGCCTCATCGAGTTCTCTCAAACAACACATCCCCCCTCTTGAGATCGCGAATGAGCTTCCCCTCCGATTCGAACTCCTTCACCAGCACCGCAATCGGAACGATGCTTACGCCTGTCTCGTCCTGCAGCTCGGAGGCGATCTCGTAGGCCCTGTCCATGGTTGGTTTGGATTTCCGGTCGAGCACGATCGCGACGTCGGTGTCGCTGCCCGCCACCGCCCTTCCCTCGGCGACGCTCCCGAAGAGGATGACCTTGCGCACCTGCGGGATCTCGCGGACGAGCTCCGCGAAGCGCTCCGCCACCCTGCGGTACGGGGACAGCTCCAGGGATGCCAGGCGCATCAGGTCCTTGATGACCGGCGAGCCCTCGTTCGTCGATATCACCGTGCTCGGGCCCACCTTCTCGGACGTCAGCGCGCCCATGGACACGAGGTCGCGCACGAGGCGCCAGGTGGTCGCGTAGGGCGTCCCCGCCTCGAGGGAGAGCTCGCGGATGGTGAACCTCCTCCCCGGAACGGAGAAGAGCGTGTCCAGGACGCTCTTGTGCCTCAGGACCCGGTCGTACGGCAGGCGGCGGGGAGCGGGCGGCTCGGGCTTCTCCCTCGCGGAGCCGGAGACCCGCCTGAGCAGCAATTCCCTCGGCGTGCCCTTCCGCGGGCGGGTGGCGATCCTGACTTCGTCCCCGACGACGACGAGACCAATTCCCAGCGCCCGGGCGGCGGACTCGAGCTCTGCGGTGAGGCTGCCCTCCGGGACGGCCAGGTAGGCATAGGTCGCGTCCGTGGCGTATACACCGACCTGCGCCAGCGCCTTGCGGAGGTCGCCGTGCGAGCCCTTCGCCTCCACTATTGCGAGTTCCTTCCTCCTGAGCAGGATCATGTCCGGCGTCCACGTCCTGATGCGGACCCTGCGGGCGAGCTTGTGGCCCCTGCCCCTGAAGAAGGCTTCCACGGCGTCCAGGACCTCTCTCTGCGTCACGATGCCCTGTGACTTGCTGTATTTCATGTATGGATAGATATATCCGCAAATGGATATAAGCATTATGCTGATGACGAGTGTTGCATCCAGACCGGCGGGAAGGTCCCTCCAACAGGCTCACGCTTCGGCGTGACATCCACAGTCTCCAACATGGATTTGAGGCGTTCATGATCGTTTTGGCGAAAGGGTCTACGTCTCCCAAGAGGCGCTGCCCAGCACGACCGAGTAGTCTTCGAAGAAGATATGCAGCTCGTAGGAGCCGCTCGGGTCGCAGGTGATCATGAAGCTGTCGCCGCCCGTCAGCTTCCCGTCCCCATCCCAATCGGCGAAGTCAATCGACGCTGTCGGGGTCCCGGACAGCGGTTCCATCACGTCGACCACGGAACCGTTTCGATGGAGCACCGCCTTGAAGAGGGAAAGGTCCTTTGCCTGGCTGACACCGCCGACCCGGATCCTCCACTGGTTGGCGCTCACTTCCTCGGGAGCGTCGAAGCCGACATTTGGCAGCAGGACGCTGGTTCCCGGAGTCAGATTGGGTGACCAAGGAAGGAGGAGCACCAGGGCGACGAGGACGGCAATCATCGCGATCCACGGAATCGCCGTCCAGGGAACGGTCCTCTTGGCCTTGGCGGGCGGTTCTCCCTCCATGCTTCCTCCCGGACTGAGTATGCCCTGGAGCGTTCATAACCGTTTTGGCGAGTGCGCCTCTCGCGGGCAATCGATTCACTGCTCAGAACAGCTTCGAGAAGTCATCGTAGACGTTCTCTCTGTGTCCGATGAACAGCACGACCACCCTGTTCTTCTCCTCATCGATCTCGTAAATCGCCCTGTGGTCTCCGATCCTCAGGATCCAGAAATCGGAATACCTCAATCGCTTGCCTCTCTCCGGGTGGGTCTCCAATTCCCTTGGTTTGCTCTCTATCCTCTTCCTTGTCGCCCTGTCCAACTTCGACGGGGAACTGGCGGATTTCGGGTGAAGGAAGACCTTGAAACTCATTCGGTTTCCTCAAGAGGCACGAGGATCTCAGGCTTCTCCCTCGCCTCTCGGCTTCTCTCCACCAGCATCTTGTAGAACTCCCGGGTCCTCTGGCGTTCCTCGTACAGGGCGAGAATGGTCTTGATCGCATCGCTTCTGCTTCTGAACCTGCCCTTGGCCACCCAGCGGTCTATCCCTTCGACCACTTCCTCTGGCACCCTCACTTGGATCTGAACCATGCTATTGCCTGTAAACGTAATCGTCTACGCAGTACTTCAACCTCTGCTCCAGGCTCTCACGAAACTCCGTGAAGGCGACGGAGGCATGGACCTGGCGGGCGAGTTCGGGAGCGGAGGGGGTGGGGAGACCCTGGTTGTCACGAGGACAAGTCCTGCTCGTTCTGACCCAGCCCCCCGTGACCTGTGTGGAATAGAACACGTGGAAGAGAATGCAGGCCAGTGATTGAGGCTTCTTGAAGATGATGGCCCTACGTCTCCCACGCCTCGCTTCCATATACGGAACCAGAGTCCCTCCAGACCATGACGAGCTCGTAGGATCTCGAAGGATCGCACTCGACCAGGAAGTAATCGCCGGCGCTCAACTTGCCGTGTCCAGCCAGATCCACGAACGTCAGATGAGTTGATGGCTCATCGGTGATAGGATCCAGCTCTTCGACGATGGTTCCATTCTCCAGAAGTATCGCCTCCCATCCATGGGATTCCGCTGGTCCATTGACCACGGTGACGGTGACCTTCCATTCGGTGGCGCTCATCTGCTCGGGATTTGAGAACCAAACACCACGGTATTGACCGGTCTCACGGAACATGAGACCAGCGAGGAGCGCGGCCAATATGAGGAACAAGACCGCCAGGACAACGGCTGTTCCCACCACCACGGGGAGGAAAAGCCTGTCCTCGCGAAGCCTGGGCTGTCCGGGCACCTGCCCCAGGCACAGAATCGCTCGCATCGGCAACTTCTTCGTCCGCATCCACTCCTTCAAAGACGCGACGCTGCTAATACCATCAAATGAACAACACACGTCCACTTAATCCTTTCCGACGGAGAACCTCAAGGATGACGTCTCTTGCTCAAAGATGACAATGGCAGACTGGGCTTCAATCGACAGACCCTTCCGTTGGCAACCAGCATCAGAGGAGTGCGACAGGAACGGACGGAAGTCTTTAAACAGATAACGCGATTCCCAGCACAGAGGAGATGCTTGCACGGCCCTAGCCGTGCGATCGGGTGGAGGAGATGAAGACACTTGACGAGTTCGCACTTCTGACCGGGCTCCAGAGAAGGGACAAGGTCGTCTTCGGGCTGTACCGAGGCTACCCGGTCCAACTGGTCTCGGCGATCCTGGACAACTGGCGGCTGACGGTCTCCTTCCGCGTGGCGGCCGACTACGAGCGCGCCAGGATGTTCGAGATCAAGCGCGCCGTGAGGGCTGCCGGCCTCGTGGGCAAGGGCAAGGTCATGCCCGACCACATATTCATCGAGATGGCGGGACTGCTGGGCCGGGCCCGGGCTCCACAGATCATCCAGGTGCTCGACAGCGTCATCGGCTTCATCAGCGGGGCCCCGGTCGCGAGCCCGATACCAGTCGCACCGGGGAGCCTGGCCGCGCCCGCAGGAGGGGTCGCGATCGGCGAGTTCGCGGACCTCACGGGGATGAGGCGGGAGGGCAATGCAGCCTTCGGTCAGTACAGGGGCTACCTGGTCAAGCTCACCGCCGCGCTCACGGACCACTACGCGGACTACTCCGAGATGATGGTCATGTTCCCTCAGGCGGGCGATCATGTCCGCGTCGGGGAGAGGCTCGACGTCGGGCCCATCCTGGAAGACGCCGGGCTCGCGGGCAACGGCAGGGTGGACCCGGGCCGCGTCTCGATCGGGATGGGGGAAGGGCAGGACCGCCCGGAGGCTGCGCAGATCAAGCGGGCGCTCGACGGCGTCATCGACGTCATGGCCGAGCTCACGCCCCCCTACGGGAACGTCTGCATGGAGTGCGGGGGCCTGGGCGTCGAGAGGACCGTTCTCGCGAGCGGCATGCCCTTCATGCTCTGCAGACCGTGTCTCCACAGGGCAACGGAGGACCTGCCCGAGACCCGGGTCCGGATGGGATTTGCACGCGAACGGACGGGACCGGACTACGGGACGGGACTTACCTACGGGATCCTTGCCATGATCGGGATGGCCTTCCTCTGGGGAATGATCTCGGCCGCGACGAACCTGACCTTCTACTATCTCGGCTTCATCGTCGGTTTCGCGGTCGCCTACGCCAATGCCTACGGCGCGAAGAAGGTCACAGGCGGCGTGTTGACCCTCGGTATAATCCTGGCGATGGTCGCCTCCTTCCTGGGCGAGGTGCTCTTCATCGTGTTCCTGTTGATGAAGGAGGGGATCCCCCTCGGCTACTTCGCCGAGGCTTTCGGTTGGTACCTGGAAGCTGAACCCTGGAATTTCGCGTTGGCGATGATGCTCGGGCTCGTGGGAGCCGGGGTCGCCTCGTATGTCGCACACACGAGCATCGGGATGCGAAAGCGGAGATAGGGCGCGCCGATGTGACCTGCGTCCGATCGACGCCTGCGGTTCGGGCTCGAAGGCGATCATGATCGTCTTGGCGAAAGGATTATCTCTTGCGCCCAGATTGAACAGCGGAGGAGGCGATACCGTGCAGTACCCTGAGGGAATGAGCGAGATAAACAGGAAGATCCACGAGGCTCGAGCTCTCTGGTGGGGAAAGAGGAACTACGCCAGAGCGGTGGAGGCCTACGCGGAGGTCGAGAAGATGTGGGAGGAGATGCCCTCCGAGGATCCTGACGAGGCCTACTCGAAGCGCGTGAACGGAGAGGTCCTGTACATCACCCTCGGGAATCTGATGGAGGCCATGGGCGAGCGGGAGAGAGCGATGGACTGCTACCGCAAGGTCTACGATCTCAGGGCCACCCATGTTCCAGAGGATTACCCCTTCTCCCTGGCATTCAACCTCCCGGTCTTCGACCCTAAGCCCGCGCTCAGAGAGCTGAAGGATCTGAAGAATCGACTCGTGAAGGCGGAGAAGCGCCCTACGCTGCCCTTCCACTTCCCGATGCTCTCTCTGAAGCTAGCCGAGGCTCTCATCGACGAAGGGAGGGTTGAAGAGTCGAGAGAAGTCTTGCTGGACTTCCTCGATATCGTTGACAGGGTCGAGAGAGTGGAGGAAATGCGGAAGGTTCGTGGTCAATTGCTCGGGTCGATGCACCAGTTCATGGCTTCCCACGCCTGCGAGCTTCTCGGCGAGAGGGAGAGGGCGCTGTCCCATCTTGAGAAGGCGGCTCGGTTGGTCGAAAAGCACGAGAGCGACATAGACGCACGTTGGAGGACGAATTGGGACAAAGGTCACTGGTACGAGGAGGCGGGAGCGATCTTCGAGAAGCTTGACCCGCGCAGGGCTCTGGAGTACTACGACAACGCCGAGCACCACTACGCGAAGGCGATGAGCGACCGTGAGTATCCCGACGAGTACTCGAGCTCCTTCTATGACCAGGAGTTCGATCGTCAGCTCGGACCCGCATCGGTCCTATTCCGCTATGACACCTTCGCCAGGCTGGCACTGCGGAGACATAGGGTCGTCGCCGTGATCGACGGTGAGGCGGGCTATCCGCTGAGGAGGAGGCCGAGAGGGGCAGGGAATCCATAATCGTCCTGGCGAAAGGACTCGTGGAAACGAGAATCGCAAGCCCGGGTTCGAAGGTCTGGCAAGGAGATTTGTTCCCGTCACGGAATGACGAATTTCGCAACGTCAGAAATCGCTCGAAATGTGGCGGATTGCCCTGATTGGTTTGGCATTTCTTTAAATAACTTGTGCAACAGAGAAAGGAACCATGAGTGCCTCGGACAAGAACGGGAACTTCGCGAAATGTGCGCTCTGGAGCGCCGGAACAAGCAGCGAGGAGCAAGCGAGGAGCAAGGTTTCAGCAAGAGACCTACAAGGAACCTGCAAGGAAGGAGCAAGGATCCCGCAAGGATGTAGCAAGTATGTCCCTGGTAAGTCCCTAGGACATCACAAGAAACCTGCGGAAGAACTGCAAGAGACCTGCAGACCCGAGCAGCGCCACGATCGCTCGCGCCTCGAGACGCGACTCCCGAACAAGGCACCAAGGAAGTACAAAAATGGACACAAGAAAGAACGTAGTGATGCGATTCGCATCAGGAAAGCTGGGTGACCAAGTGGTCGCAAGAGAATGGAAGGGAATACCCTATCTGGCGAACGTGCCCAAGTTCCCCAAGGACAGGGAGTTCTCCGAGAAACAGATGAGCCAGCAGGAGAAGTTCTTCGACGCAAATGCGTACGCGAAGGGCGTGATGCTGCTCGAGGAACCGCCGGAGATCTACTTGAAGGAGATCAAGGGCCGCCCCCTCACGGTCTTCAACGTCGCCATGAGGGACTACCTGAGGCCGCCGAACGTGCGTGACATAGGCATCGACGGATACACCGGCCAGCCGGGCGAGGAGATCGTCATCCGGGCGGTCGATGACTGCGAAGTGGTGTCCGTGCACGTCGCCATCACGAAGGACGGCGAGGTCGTGGAGGAGGGCGAGGCCTACGTGGACCCGCTCAACGCCACGCTGTGGCGGTACACGACCACGCAGGAGAACGAGCTCCCAGGGACAGTCATCGAGGCATACGCCACGGACAGGCCCGGGAACGTGACCGCTGGAGCCGTCGAGCTCTGAGACTGAAGGCGCACTACGCCGTCTCCGAACCATATGCGGGGACTGTCTTCCCCCACGGGCGGTGGCCACTGCTGCCGCCCTCTTTATTTCGGAGCGTAAGCGCCGTCGATCAAACGCGAGAGTGATCGCATGACCTGCTTGATACTGATGTTCGACCCGGATAAGACCCGCACGAGGTTCGTTCACCTGCCCGACGAGAAGGCTCCGGCCTCGATCAAGACCCGCATCGGGGACTTCGTCGTCATCCTGGAAGGAGAGTTCGCGGATGATAAGGCTCCGCCCCTACCAGAGTGAGTGCATCCGCGCCGTCCTGGAGCGCATTCGCGCCGGGGAGCGGCGGGCGCTGCTGCACCTGGCGACCGGGACCGGGAAGACTCTGATCGCCG
>JAJISE010000064.1 GCA_022848865.1 Candidatus Thermoplasmatota archaeon
CTGGACCCATTCGACTGGTCCTGGAAGGCATATCCCCCGAGGCTGAAGAGACCAGAGACATCCTCGCCAACTGCCCCGACAGTTCTCTCGTAGGCGTCCTCAGAACAGATATGAAGAGCAGACCTGTTCTACTGCGTGTGATTGAAGGTTGAGCTGAATCGGGTTTCTCTCTGCTGTAATTCGCTTTTGCTGGTAAATTCCTTCGGCTATGGTCATAACCGAATTCAGCGCCAATCTCTTAAATGCGGACAGGTATCAACCTCTCCGTGTACGAGATCCTCGCCGTGCTCGGGCTCACCGTATTCCTCTCGCTGACGGGTGTCATGATGCCAGGCCCCGTCTTCGCGGCCACTGTCGTAAAGGGGTCCGAGGATGCCAAGGCCGGCATCCCCATAGCCCTGGGACATGGCGTCATCGAGTTCCCCCTGATGGTGGGAGTGTTCTACGCGGCCTCTTGGCTTGAGGATTCTTGGTTGCTGGCGGTCATAGGCATCGTCGGCGGACTATTCCTTCTCTTGATGGGATATCAGATGATAAGGTTCAGAGAGGGCGAGGGGGAGGAATACATGCCATACTCCTCGTTTGTGACGGGAATGGTCACAACGCTCACGAACCCGTACTTCTTCCTGTGGTGGGCGACCGTCGGCTTCAGCCTGATAGTCATGGCCGCCGCCTACGGTGTCATCATCATCATCGTCTTCGCCGTCGTCCACTGGTCCTGCGACCTGGTGTGGGACACGCTCGTCTCCTACACGGTGAACAGGAGCAAGAAGTTCTGGACGCCGAAGACAAGAACTGGCGTGTTCGTCGTCTGCGGAGGCCTGCTCATCCTCTTCGGATTCTACTTCATCGTCTCCGGGTTCATCGGCTTCTGACTCTAGACCAAGATTATCGTGATCACTATCGAGGTCGATCCGCCTTCGTCGTCCGTGACTGTCAGTGTGACGTTGTACGTGTCTGCCGCCATGAACGCATGCGTTTGAGCATCTGACGCCGCGAACGGATACGTTCCGTCCGTGCTGGGATACGGGTCTGGTCCCACTCCATCGTTGTAGTACGTCGCCGCGTCGTCCGGTGACAGGTCATCCCAGTTCCACGTGAACGTCAGGTCATCGCTTCCCGGGTCCGTCGCATCGGCCTCGAATGTGATGTCGTGTCCGACGAAGAACTGGTTCACCCCTAAGATCCACTCCCACCTATCGGGATGCCTCACGTTGAAGTTGTGCTGCGTGAGATTGTACCCGCCATCCTCGAACGAGACGTTCACCCATACGGGACTCGCGCCCCAGACCTGCCCGTTGACAGGGTCGTCGAGCGGCGTGTACACGACCTTCACAGTGATTACCCTCGTCACGTCGCATTCCACGTCCACGAGCGTCTGTGCCTGATCGTCCGGGCTTCCCGGATATCGAACGACCTCCGCGTAGCCGATCTGCGTCCCGTCCTCGTAAACGTACATCTCAACGTTGTGCCACTTCTCCCCCGCCGCGCGGAGCGTGAAGTCGACCAGGATGTATGCCTTCACGTCCTCGATCGTCGGGTTCACATTGAGCACTGTGACATCGACCACATCGGAGCCTGTGAGGCCGAGCTCGTCTCGCACCTCCACCATAGCCTCTCCCATGTAGTCGTCCCCGAGCGTGAGCGTCGCGGTCGGACTAGTTGACCAGGAGGTGTCCCAGTTCCCGTCGTTGTCGAGGTCCCATCTGTACTCGAGGGGATCTCCCTCGGGATCGTAGGACCCGCTAGCGTCGAAGAGAATCGTCTCGCCCTCGTTCACGATGACCGGCCCCGCCACGCTCGCAACGGGCGGGTAGTTCGGCACCGTGTACAGGAGATACGTCTCCGGGTCGCCGAAGAGGTTGTAGTTCAGCTCGTTCGTTGTCACCTTTGTCGTCGGCTTCTTGGCCTCGACCAGGGCCTTCCCCGCAGGCCAGCCGTCCTGGATGATGCCGCGGTTGTAGGCGTAGCCGAAGTTGGGATTCGCCATCGACGTGGGATCGTACGTCCAGTTGCCGCGCGATCCTGTGGAGCCTCTCGTCGCCCCGATTGTCGCTATCCCCCCGTTCTTGAGGAGCGCGTAGGCAAGGTTGCCGCTGCTCTCTGGTTTTGCGTTTCCGCACGAGGCCTGGTATGTGAAGGTCGGCTTCGAATCGTCGAGGTTGGGAGCCCTGCCGGAATCGAAGATATCGGACGCGGAGGTCGTGCTGCCGTGGGTCCACCACGTGATCACTCCGTACCCGTTCTTCCATTCGTTCTCTACACTGTCTTTGGAGGTGGGCCACAGCTCAGGCGTCGGCCCTCCGACCGGGGCATAGTCCTCTTTGTATATCCGGTAGTAGTCGAACCCCGCAGCGATCGCGTAGTCGTTGAGCACCTCCTCGCCATACTGATAGGCGGGCGTGGTGTCGGTGAGCGGCGACATCGGCAGAAGGATGGATTCCCTCCAGCTTATGTCGCCTGGGTCCGTCTCGTACTGGATCATTTTGCCGAGGATGTGGTCCAGCTGGTCATAGTCGTCGTCGTAGACGGGTATCCTTCCGACCCAGACGTTGGCGTCGTTCTCGGGTCCGCCTGGGCCTATGTCGCCGGTCGCCCAGATGTAATCAATCACCTCGTTGTCAGGTCTGACCAGGTCTGGGCTGCCCGACAGGTCTATGTTGTTGTAGTATCTGCCCGTCAGCCCGGCGGCCGTGTCCGCCTCGTTCCTGAGGTGGTCCACCGGGATGATCTGACGACCGACGTATGTTGGGTCTGCCTTGCCCACGGTCGTCCTGTAGTAGAGCCTCATGATGCCGTCCCCGATGTGCTCCTTGTATTCTAGCTTAATATCGTGGTTGCCTGCGGTCATGACCCTCGGTGCAGTGTTGCTGGTGGGCGGGTGCTCGGTGAGATTGTCCCAATTATCGATGATCAGGTCTCCGTCTATCCAGAGCTTTACTCCGCCGTCCGTGAAGGTCTGGAACTCGTACTGCTGGTCGAAATCGCAGTACACGTATCCGGTCCACCTGGCAGAGAAGTAGTCCGTGTTGATGGTGGGATCCGGGCTCAGCGGATTGGCAATGTCGACCGGTTCGGCGTGGTATCCATCGTCATCGAGGTCCCAATCGCCGTCGAGGTCGGCGTAGAACATGTCGGTTGGTATGTCACTGTGATCCCAGTTGAAGTAGCCGTACATGGTATCCTTCATGGGTATGTCGCCCACAGAATCCCCGGGATCGGTTGGATCATCGGGGTCGGGGTCGCCTATCAGCAGGACGTACTCTATGCCCATCGGCCCGTGGTTGTCAAGCAGCCACTGCCTTATCTTCTCGGCCCTCCCGTTCGGGGCCTCTCCCGTCAAGGAGTCGAAGTCTGTCTCCGTAACGACTAGAACGTCGTGTCCGTAGAGCTCCTTCAGGTGCACGAAATGCTCGAGCCTGTCGCTGCTGGCCACGATGGCGTTCGTCGTTATGATGACGTAGTCATACGTGGACGTGAGCCTCGGGGTTCTGGGCTCCCCTCCTGAAGGACGGTTGCGGTTGTTGGTCTCCTTCAGGTTCGTTGTAGGGTCGTCTGCTGGATACTGCTCTTCGCTCTGCGTGACTTCCGTCTCTCCGCCGAAGGATGCCGCCGCAAACGCTGTTGCGATGAGTGCAAAACACACTGCAACGCTGAAAACTCTCTTGTCAATCATCTTCTTCCCTCCTCGTGAGTTGCCACAGGATTCCATTTGGGCGTGAGAAGTAGCGAGGACTGCTCGTCTCCTCTAGATGCTTCGGCCTCTTCCCCAAACTCTGGGCCCCTCCCCGAGCTTATGCTGGCTGATACGAACTATGGATATAAAATCGTTGCCCAGAAACGACTAGTACTTCCTCTCCTGCGGCTCCCATTTGGTGATAACAACGGGCTTGTAGTCCAGCCTGATCTTGCCGTTCTCCATCCACGCCATCGTGTGCTTCAGCCAATCCTTGTCGTCGCGCTTCGGGAAGTCCGTTCTGTAGTGCGCGCCCCTGCTCTCCTCCCTCGCCAGTGCGCCAACGGCCATCACTTCCGAGAACTCCAGGATGTTCCTCGTCTGTATAGTGTCGATGAGCTCCGTGTTGAAGATCCTGCCCTTGTCTGCGGTGCCTATGTTCTGGAACCTCTCCATGAGGTCCTTGATCCGCTCGATGCAGAGCTCCAGGTCCTCTTTGACCCTGTATATCCCGCAGAGCCGAGTCATCGCGTTCTGCAGGTTCGTCAGCAGCTTCGGGGCGGATTCCTTGCCGTCGGCTGCGAGCAGGGATGTTACGTCGCTCTCGACCTCCCTCAGGTGTTCGTCCGGGAAGTTCACGAACTGCGTCCCCTTCGCGTGGTCTCTGGCGGCTATCCCCGCCTGTTTCCCGTAGACAACGGCGTCCAGCAGCGAGTTCGTGCCGAGCCTGTTCGCCCCGTGGACGGAGACGCAGGCGCATTCTCCCGCCGCGAACAGCCCCGCGACAGGGGTGTTCTTGACATCCGAGATCACATTCCCGTCTATCGTTGTCGGGAGCCCGCCCATCGAGTAGTGGGCGGTAGGCTGAATCGGTATTGGGTCCTTGATGGCGTCCACGCCGACGAAGTCAAGTGCCAGAGTGTGAATCTGAGGCAGCTTCTCCAGTATCGTCTCCTTCCCCAGGTGCCGCAGGTCGATATGCAGGAAATCGCTCCCGCCAATCCCGCGACCCTCGTTGACCTCCGTCTGCATGGCTCTGGATATCACGTCCCTCGGAGCCAGCTCCATCTTCTCCGGGGCGTAGTTCTCCATGAACCTCTCGCCCTTGTCGTTGAGCAGGTACCCGCCCTCGCCGCGTGCGCCCTCGGTGACGAGTATGCCATGCTGGTACAGTCCCGTCGGGTGGAACTGAACGAACTCCATGTCCTCGAGCGGGAGTCCAGCGTGGAGGAACATACCGAGGCCGTCCCCCGTGTTCGCCGCCGCGTTGGACGTGATCTTGAAGGCTCGCCCGTACCCCCCCGTGGTGAAGATGACGGACTTGGCGCTGAAGGCCTCGATCCTGCCGGTCTTCATGTCCAGGGCCGTCACGCCCGCGCAGGTCCCGTTCACCAGGGCGACGGAAAGCGCGAACCATTCATCGTAGAATGTCATCCTCTGCCTGAGACTCTGCTCGTACAGCGTGTGCAGGAGCGTGTGCCCCGTCCAATCCGCAGCGTAGCACGCTCTCGGCTTGCTGTGCCCGCCAAAGGGCCTCTGCGCGATCTTGCCCTCAGGCGTGCGGCTGAAGGCGACACCCATGTGCTCCAGCTCGTAGATGTTCTTCGGAGCTTCGTTGATGAGGACCTCCATCGCGTCCTGGTCGCAGAGGTAGTCCGCGCCCTTGACCGTGTCGAACGCGTGCTCCTCTATCGAGTCGGGCGTCTCGTTCCCCAGTGCGGCCGCTATGCCTCCCTGGGCGGCACCCGTGTGCGACCTCAGCGGGTGGATCTTCGAGATGATGGCGGTGTCCACCTCCCTCGACGTCTCTATGGCTGCCCGAAGGCCCGCCAGACCGCCGCCAACTATCACAACGTCGTGCTTTCTCATCCAATCACCCCAACATGAACGGCAGGAACGCCCACACCGCGAACGCGAAGAGGAAGATCGCCACGATCACCAGGACGGCCGAGACCGCCGCCCTCTTGCGCGGGTCGGAGGTGTAGTCGTACACGACGTTCCTAACCCCATTGAATGCGTGGAATATGACGAAACCCAGCAGCAGGTTGTTGATGATCATGAACGTGAGCCCCTGCAGGCGGATCCTCACCTCCGATATCACGATCGCATCGTGCGGGTCCATGTAGTGCAGGACGGCCATGTGGATGAGGAGCAGGACTATGAGAGCCGCACCGCTGACCCTTTGAAGGATCCAGAGCCACATGCTTCTCTTCGATTCCGTCGGCGCGCCCATCATCCCCCTCCTATTACGGGCCAGACTATCGCGAGACCCACGAACCAGACCGCGACCGCGATGACCATGAAAGCCCAGAACATGGCCTTCTGGTGCTTGAGCCCTATTCCCATGTCGAACAGCGTGAGCCTGATGCCGTTGAGCCCGTGGACGAGACCGCCCATGATCATTATGAGCTCGCCCGCAGCGAAGAGCGGTTCTCTGAACGTCTTCAGGATGCTCTCGTAGCCCTCTCCGTTGAGGCTTGCCTGCGTGACGACGTATATGTGCACCACGAGGTACACGACCAGGAGGATGCCCGTAGCCCGGTGTACGATGTGTGCGAGCGTGCCCGTCTCCTTCCAGGTCCTCGCTATCTTCCTCACGTAGTAGCCGAATCCGCTCTGCTTGAGCATTCTATCGCCTCCTGGAGAAGGCCCTCTTGAGGACCTCCCGCCTGAGGTTCTCGATCGCCTCCGTCGTGTCTATCTCCTTCGGACACGCCTCCGCGCACCTGAACATCGTGTGGCACCTCCATACGCCGCACTCGTTGTTCACCATG
Source organism: Candidatus Thermoplasmatota archaeon (assembly GCA_022848865.1). Classification (NCBI taxonomy): domain Archaea; kingdom Methanobacteriati; phylum Thermoplasmatota; species Thermoplasmatota archaeon. The sequence goes on from JAJISE010000064.1 coordinate 6,451, forward strand.
GCTAGCCTCTCGTCCGTGATCTCGTCCCTCGAGTCGGCAACGAACCGCCAGACCTTCGTCAGGGCGGCGGGACCCAGGTACTTGTCGTCCGTCCACACGATCGGACATGAAGTCGTGCACGCGGCGCACATGATGCATTGCGCGGGCGCGTCGTACTTCTTCCTGGCCTCGACGGTCTGGATGCGCTCCTTCTCGGGCGGTTGCGACTCTGAAACGAGATACGGTCGTATGGACCTGTACTGCCCGAAGAACGGTGCGAAGTCTACGACGAGGTCGTTGATGACGGGGTATCCCGGAAGCGGCTCGACGACTATCCTGCTCTTCCCCAGCGCGTCGACCTGCGTATTGCACGCCAGCATGTTCTTTCCGTTGACGCTTACGGCGCACGAACCGCATATCGCGCTTCTGCAGGAATGTCTGAAGCTGAGGCTAGGGTCCAT